>CAZLAW010000267.1:0-1042 GCA_964557625.1 uncultured Marinicella sp. | reverse complement strand
GCCGAGGGCGCCACCCACGTCCGCATCGGCCGCGCGATCTTCGGCGAACGCTAAACGCCGTATCCTCGCTCGCGCGCAATCGAGAGCCCGGTCCGAATGGACCGGGCTCTTCACTTGGGCTAATCGCCCGCTGGTGTCGCTTCCGGCTCGACCTGATCCCCGGCCATGATCTCGAGGATTTCGCGTAACCGCTCCTGCTCCTCGCCGTAGGTGCTCCAGTCGTTGTTCTGCTGCGCCTCTGATGCGCGGTCCATCGCCTCGAGCGCCTCGGCCGCCAGCTCCTCGTCGGTCATGCCGGCATACTCGGGCGGCAGATCCGCTCGCGGTTGCTGGGTAGCCGGCGTCTCCTCGTCGGTAGCGTCCTCACCGGTCGCCTGCGTCACCGCCGTATCCGGATCCTGCTCGATCTGGTCGACACTATCCGCATCCGGATCGGCCAGCGCGTCAATCGCTTCCGGCAACGACGCCCGCATCACCACCTGCTCGTCCGTCGCCACGATCACCCGCGCCAGGCGCGGCGCACCGGCGGCGGATCCTTCCGCCTGCAGGTACAGCGGCTGCACGTACAGCATCGCGTCGTTGACCGGAATCACGAGCATGTTCCCGCGAATCACCTCGGAGCCGCCCTGGCCCCAGAGCGTGATCTGCTGCGAGATGTCCGGATCCTGGTTGATCTGTGCCTCGATCTGTCTTGGCCCGTAAACCGTGACCTGCCTCGGATAGCGGTACAGCCGGAGCGTCGTTTCTCCCTGCTCATCGGCAGTGCCGGCAAACCACGCCGTCATGTTGTGCCGCGTTTGTTGCCCACCAGGCGTGAACGGAACCGTCAGCGCGAACACGCTCTCCGTCTCTCGCGGTAGCGGCTGGCTGACGAAGTACGGCTCCATCTGCCGAACCTCTCCGTCGCGCGTCTCTTCAGCGACGGTCCACCGGTCGTCCCCGTCGTACCAGGTCCGGGCGTCGTCCATGTGGTATTCGCTCCACACCTCGGACTGTTCGACGAACTGCCGCTCGGGATAACGGAAGTGCTCGGCGATCGACG
>CAZLAW010000266.1:0-1044 GCA_964557625.1 uncultured Marinicella sp. | reverse complement strand
GCCAGGGCTTCTCGTTCTTTCCAGTCAGCAAAAAATTCGGTGGGTAAGGGTCTGTTGTCTTCACTCATGGCATTAAGCCTCAGTTAAATTGGGATGTTAAAAATAACCCGTTAGCACAAGGCATCAGGGGGTGATTAAATCGGCGCACATTTTACCACCAAATACCCCTATCAGCCAGTTTACTCATACTTTTCAGCCCTTTTAAACTGCGAACCGGCCAAAAAGCCCTCAACCCACATCACCCAGGGATCCTGGTCACCCGTAATTTTTTCATTCACCGGTTTTAAACCTGCCCAATAAGGCGTCTCGTCTTTAAAAGAAAGGCGGATTCACCTTGCACGTGTACCGATACGCTTCTTACTTTTTTTATGCAAGTTGTAAATCGCTGCACCTACAAGTGAAATTAAAAAAATATTAAACGCCCATTATCTGGGCACTATGACAAATTCAATTAAATTAAGCACCGGGTTGTCATTGGCATCACAATAAACACTGATTCCTTTTACAAGGCTTATTTTGTTTATCTGCATCGTTTGTCCATTTTTAACCAAATTATTTGACTGACATTGAAAAATGGTACTTATAGATTCGTTTTCAGATGATTCATGAAAGACAAGTTCTTCAATGAAGATCATTTGATGTACACGTTTGTCTATATGCTCAACCATCTCACGACCAGAGAAAATGAAACCATGATTGCTCTCATAACGAACATTATTCACATGATGCATACGTTGTGAGTTATCTGCAAATCGAAACAAATAGGTGATTTCTGAGAAAATCTGACCTTTGTTGTTGTCGGTGATAACTTTAGGATCACCTATCAACACCATCTCTTGGCCACCACTCAGTAACATTTGATCAGAGATATGAACCTGATTTTTAGACACTGCAAGCACACTCAACAGAAAACCCATGAAAAAAATAACTTGCATCTGCCTACCCCTAAAAAAAGATATAAATAAATTTTGAATGAATATTAGCACAAACAGAAAAAAAAACAATTGCATAGCAGAAGAATTGTCAGTAGAATGCGCGGCTGAC
>CAZLAW010000265.1:0-1086 GCA_964557625.1 uncultured Marinicella sp. | reverse complement strand
TCTTTGGTGAGTTGTTGACGTCGTTCTTCGCGCCAGGGAAGTAAGTTAATCTTTACCATATCAGTCAAAAGTCCTCATTGCCAAACCAACCACAGTCATCATGGCCGGCGAATCGGCCTCCAAGGCTTCCTTTTTAACCTTTGAAGAGACGTTAAATGTGGCCACTGCATCCACTATGGCCGTGGGCACACCAATTTGTTCTTCCACTAAAATATCCAAATCAGCAATGGCCGCACAGCCACCGCCAAGTAAGATTCGATCGACGTTTCCAAACTCAGTGGCAGAGAAAAAGAACTGTAAGGCGCGGCTGACTTGTTGAACCACGGTGTCTTTAAACCCTTGCAACACCTCTGATTCATAACTTTCCGGTAAGCCGCCTTGTCGTTTTGCTAACCCGGCTTCTTCATAAGATAAGCCGTAGCGTTGCATAATTTCCTCGGTTAACTGACTGCCTCCGAAAGATTGTTCCCGGCTGTAAATGCCGGTACTTTTGTGCATCGCATGCATCGTGGTGGTACTGGCCCCAATATCGAACAAGGCCACCACCTCTTCATCTTCTATACCGTATTTACCTTTAATTTCGTTAAAGCAACGCTCAACGGCAAACGCTTCCACATCCACCACCTCAAGTGGAATACCGGCTCCGCCGAAGGCTTCAATTAATATGTCCACATTTTCAGAACGGGAACTGGCAATCAGTACATTATTCAGTTCAGGGTTATTGTCCACCGGTCCCAACACACAAAAATCCAAACTCACCTCTTCGATGGGATAAGGAATGTATTGGGTGGCATCTTGCTCCAATTGAATCTCCAGGTCCTCTTCTGATAAATCAGCGGGCATTTGAATGATTTTGGTGATAACAGCAGATCCGGATACGGCGGTGGCGGCACCAATGTTTTTAATACCGGCACGGTTAAAGGCTTTATTGATGGCAGCAGACACCAAATCCACTTCCGCAATGCTGTTATCTGACACTGCATTAGCAGGTAATGGCTCAACCGCATAACGATCCACTTTAATATTGTCTGGATTCCCCGATAGTTGCAACACCTTAACCGCAGAAGAACTGAGGTCAACGCCAAC
>CAZLAW010000264.1:0-1106 GCA_964557625.1 uncultured Marinicella sp. | reverse complement strand
CGAGGCGGCACGCTACCGCGCGGCGGGGATCGATCCCCAGCTTGCCTACTGGATGGCGCGGCACCGGCAGGGGTAGACGCCACGAGACGCCCCGGCGCGATGGCCGGGGCGTTGCTGTGTCCGTCAGGTGGGATCGGCGAACATCGCCTTCAGCGTGTCCCATGACTCCTGCACGTCGACCTCGATGTCGTCCTCGGCCAGCGCCGTCACGTCCTCCAGTTCGGCGCGCTTGGACGAAAACAGGATCAGCCGCAGCGCGGCGGGCAGGTAGGCGTCCGGGTTGCGCACAATCGCCAGCCCGAGCGCGATGTCCTCCGGCTCCTGGTCGCCCTGCTGCATCCCGCCGTTGGCCCGCCACAGCGCGTGCTTGGTCAGCACGCCGGAGACGGACGCGGTAAAGACGCTGGGCGTCTTGACGATCTCGACGCGGGTCGCGTACGGCAGGGGATTTGGGGTTGGCTGCGGATCGCTCATGATGGATGTCTCCTGTGGTGCTAGAGCCCGATAATATCCGACTCGTCAACGTAGCCTTGCCCGACCGCCGTCAGGACGTAGGCGTAATCGGTGGCGCTCTCGGTAATGCGCTGCCCGGTGTCGTGCACCTCGGTGCCCTCGGTCAGCGTGTCAATCGTCGGTGCGGTCGTGCCGGGTGCGGTGCGGAGCGTGGCCCCGCCCACGGCGGCCTGCGCGTTCGGTGGGAACGTCCCGAGGATCGTGGCCGGGTGCGTGTACGGCCCCTGCTGCCCTTCGGCCAGCCCGCCCCACGTCCAGACCGGCGACGCCAACAGGCTGGCTTTTTCGCCGTCGGTCAATGCGCGCTCGTCACCGCGCACGCCGCCGATGATGACGTTGCGCTCACTGACGCCGAAGGTCAGGTCGCCGTTGGCGTAGGTGACGACACCGTAATTGCCGAACGCGCCTTCGTCGTCCAGCGTGGCGAGTCGCCACGTCTGGCCCATGTCCTCGCTGTAGCGGATCGCCAGCGATGCCGGGAACGATGCCGCCGGAATGACGATGGACGCTTCCGCGCGGGTGCTGGCGCTGGCGTGGGCGGTGCCGGTCCAGGCGTATCCGGGTTTGAGCGTTGTGCCATCGGCTTCGAACTC
>CAZLAW010000263.1:0-1144 GCA_964557625.1 uncultured Marinicella sp. | reverse complement strand
GCTTCAATGTCGGCACCAAATTCGGATGATATGGCATTGAGTAAATCTTCATTGGTCTCAGGCGGCTGCCATTCCCAGCGGGGTTTACCCACATCAGCAGCCATTTCTTTTATCGCATCAATGGCCACCTGCATCTGTTCATGACCATAATTAACTGCTCCCAACATTTGTTGTTCGGTTAATAAATCCGCTTCTGATTCAACCATCAACACGGCTTTGTCGGTACCGGCCACCACCAAATCCAATTGTGAGCTTTCCAATTGCTCTAATGACGGATTTAATAAATATTCACCGTCTTTGAAACCGATGCGGGCGGCACCGATTGGGCCGTTAAACGGAATGCCGGAAATTGCCAGGGCTGCCGAAGCACCTAACAGAGCCGGAATATCCGAATCAATGTCTTTATCAAAGGACATCACCTGAGCAATCACTTGCACTTCGTTTTTAAATCCATTGGGAAATAAGGGCCGAATGGGGCGATCAATCAAACGACAAATTAAGGTTTCTTTCTCCGTGGGACGGCCTTCGCGTTTGAAAAATCCGCCGGGAATCGCACCGGCGGCGTAAAATTTTTCCTGGTAATTAACCGTTAACGGGAAAAAGCCCTGGTTTGGATCGGCTTCTTTTTTGCCCACCACGGTGACCAATAAGACGGTGTCTCCCATGGTGATTTTAACGGCACCGGTGGCTTGGCGTGCAATTTGACCGGTTTCTAAGGTAACGGTATGACGACCGTATTGAAATTGTTTACTGTATTTATTCACTTTTCTCTTCCTGACCTACTTATTGGCCTGTTAACTTTTCTATTCTCATCTCCAATCTTGCAGGCTCCCTTGAACCTACAAAAAACCCCCTAAAGCGGGGGTTTTTGCCAATCTTATCGACGCAAGCCAAGACGCTGAATCAGGTTTTGATAGCGTTCTGCATCTTTGCGTTTTGTGTAAGCCAGCAATTTACGGCGTTGGTTAATCAGTTTTAATAAACCGCGCCGTGAGTGGATGTCTTTTTTATGGGTTTTAAAGTGGGTGGACAAATTGTTAATCCGAGCGGTTAACAAGGCCACTTGAACTTCCGGTGAACCGGTGTCGTTCTTACTTGTTTTGTATTCGTTAATAATCTCTTGTCTTTGTTCAACTGTAATCAT
>CAZLAW010000262.1:0-1153 GCA_964557625.1 uncultured Marinicella sp. | reverse complement strand
GGCTGTTGGCACTTTTGGTACATTGTGATTTAACCGGGCAGTTAGTGCATACTTTGGGATTGGATTTATAATGCTTGTAGCCAATTCTATCAGTGGTACTGTAGCTCAGTTTCTGACCTTCAGGGCATTCATAATAATCACCTTCTGGGTGATAAATATATTGTCTTTTATAAAAGTAACCTTTCTTGTGATTGGGTCTTCGATAACTTATGACGCCATATAATTTCCTGTCTTCTATTCCTTTGCATATACTGGCAGTAAAGTAGCCGGCATCCAATCCCACCGCTGTTGGTTTTAAGGAGAAACGTTCAACCTGTCTGTCTATACGGGACAAGTAAGGTATCGAGTCGTGAACATTGCCGGCTGTGACATGAACATCGGTGATGAAGTTACAATAACCATCAACTGTACGATGATCAAGGTAGAAAAAGCCTTTGGGCTTTCCGTCTCTGACCATATAGCCACTGTCCGGGTCTGTGGTACTTTGTTTGATTATTTTTGTTTCAGGCTTTTGTTCTTTGGCCTTAAGGGGCTTTTTTCCATTATTTTTACGATCCTCCGTTACCGACTGTTCAAGCGCCTGAATATAATCTTTACTGCTTACCTGGCCTTCTGTTTCAACCCACTTGCCTTTGTTGGCATTGGCTTTGATGTGGGTTGAGTCTGTGTATAAATGATGACCTTTAATCAGTCCTTTGCCCATCGCCTGGATGACAATCTCATCGAATATTTGTTGGTATACATCTGATTCATTAAAGCGACGACGGCGATTTTGACTTAAGGTCGAAGCATCTGGAATTTTCTCAAGCAAACCAAAACCTACAAACCAACGATAGGCTGTATTAACCTGAACTTCTTTGATGAGCTGGCGTTCTGAACGAATCCCAAAAATATAACCAATCAATAATAACTTAAACATCTTGGTTGGATCAAAGGCTGGACGGCCATTGTTGGAGCAATACAAATCAGCAACTAAATCATGGATAAAACTAAAATCAACGGATTGATTTATCTTTCTGACTAAGTGATCTTGAGGCACTAAATCCTCAAGGCTGACAAACTCATAGCTTGTTTGGATGGGGGGATGATCTTTTAGCATATTGCTATTATAAAAAATCCCCACGCAAAAGTGGGGACTTTGTCAGCAGTCTGA
>CAZLAW010000261.1:0-1167 GCA_964557625.1 uncultured Marinicella sp. | reverse complement strand
TCAACTAAAGTTGGGCTGCTTGGGGCGTTGCTGTTGATGCTTAGGTTGGTACTGTGATTCCCGGCTGCTGTCGGGTTATAAGTGACTTCGATGGTGCAGTTATTACCAGCTGTCAGTGTCATCGGCAATGGATCACAACTGCCACCACTTAGGGTGAAAGGTGCGGTTAATGCACCCAAACTGTTAAGCGTTAAGTCAACTGTTCCGGCGTTAGTGACGGTGATAACACTGGCTTGGTTTTGACCCAGCAGCAGACTACCAAAATCCACCAGTGAACTGCTGATTTGGATTTGTGCCGGCACTGTGGCGCAATTAACTTGAACATTGGTGACATCAGCGCCATTGAGGTTGCCGTTGGCATTCGCTAAGGTGCAATTTAAAGTGATCGGTTGCGATAACAGACTGACGTTATAGCTTGAGCCGTCAGCCAAAGCCGTGGCAAAGGTAAACGCGCCATTACTGCTAAGCGTTAAGTCATCACCGCTGTTATTTTGTAGGGTAATATTGTCACCGGATGCCAGTCCTGAAACAGTGCCACCGACTGTGTAGGAATTGGTGCTACAGGTTATTTGAACATGAGTAACATCAGCACCTGCCAGTGTTCCTGAACCGTTGGTTACTGAACAGGTTTGGCTGGGGCTGCTTGGTTGTGTGAGCACCGACACCGCATAATTTGAACCATCAGCCAGAGCAGTAGCAAAGGTAAAGCCACCATCGGCGTTGAGCGTTAAATCATCACCAGCGTTATTCTGTAATACCACGCTGTTACCGGATGCCAGTCCTGAAACGGAGCCACCGACTGAGTAAGTGTTGGTGATACATGTCACATCAATATTATTAACATCAGCCGCTGCGACAGTGCCCGAAGCATTATTCACTGTGCAGCTTTGGTTCGGTGATTGGGGATTGGTTAAAACCGTCACGGCATAGTTTGAACCTGATGGCATGGCTGTATCAAATTCAAATGTGCCATTACTCGTTAGGGTTAAATCATCACCGGCATTGTTTTGTAAGATAAGCTGATCGCCATTTAAACCGGTTAAAGTGCCACCCAAACTGTAGGTACTAAATGGATAATAAACCCCCATTGAATTTAAATAACTACCACCATATCCACCCCAAACAATCATCTCACTGCCGGTCCACACTGCTGTGTGATTCTCTCTA
>CAZLAW010000260.1:0-1182 GCA_964557625.1 uncultured Marinicella sp. | reverse complement strand
CATCAGCATATTTCACACCTTTACCTTTATAAGGTTCCGGTGGTCTGATGGCTCTGATTTCTGCGGCCACTTGACCGACCACTTGTTTGTCAATTCCATTGACCACAATTTCAGTTTGACTCGGCACTTCAAATGTAATGCCTTCTCTGGCTTCATAAACAACCGGGTGCGAATAACCCAGGTTCAGATCCAGGTTTTTGCCTTTTAAACTGGCTCGGTAACCGACACCGGTTAATTGTAATTTTTTACTAAAACCATTGGTCACACCTTCAATCATATTGGCCACCATGGAACGCATGGTGCCAGCCATTGACATGTGTTCAGGTGCCGACTGAACAGTCAGTTCATTGTCATTTTTTTCCAATTGAACCGCTGAATGTAAATTAAACACCAACTCGCCTTTCGGTCCTTTTACCGTGACTTGCTGGTTTTTGATATTAACATCCACTTTGTCAGCGATGGCAATGGGTTGATTTGCTATTCTTGACATCTTAGTACTCCAAATTATTTAAGTACGCAAAGCACTTCACCACCGATGGCGGCCTCGCGGGCAGCTTTATCGGACATGATGCCTTGTGAAGTTGAAATAATCGCGGTGCCAAAGCCGGCATCAACACGCGGCAAATCATGTTTACCACGGTATTGACGTAATCCGGGCTTGCTGACTCGCTTCATTTCTTCAATCACCGGTTGATTTCGGTGGTATTTAATGTTGATTTGCAAGTAAGGATGACCGTCTTTTTCAACCGATTCAAATGAACGGATATAACCTTCCTGTTGCATCACAGAAAGAATACCTTTCTTCATTTTTGAAGCCGGTGTTACGGTGAATTTCTTATTCACAGCCTGGGCATTTTTAATGCTGCAGATCATGTCTGAAATAGGATCGCTTAAACTCATGTTCTTCTCCTTACCAACTGGCTTTGGTTAAACCGGGAATATCACCCCGCATCGCGGCTTCACGCAACTGCAGTTTGCTCAAACCAAATTTTCTGTAATAACCCCGTGGTCTGCCGGATATATGACAGCGGTTTCGCATACGAACCGGAGAAGCATTGCGTGGTAATTTCTGCAAGGCTTCCTGTGCCGCCATCATGTCTTCATAAGACGTGTTAGGGTCTTGAATAATTTTTTTCAATGCGGCACGTTTCTCAGCATACTTCGCAACGATTCTTGCTCTTT
>CAZLAW010000259.1:0-1184 GCA_964557625.1 uncultured Marinicella sp. | reverse complement strand
GAGACCTTTGAATTATTCATAGATTTTGGTTTGTTATCGAAAATCTGAATTTTAAAAATTAATTTTTCTTAAACTTTGTGTTTTTTTCCGTTTTTTCGTTCAAAAATACCTTTATTTGTCGTTTTTGGTCGATAAATGAAGCTTTTTGGCTTCATTTGCCTTTTTTCAGGCGCAACTAACCTGCAGTTTTTGCATGTCTTTAAAAATATTCAGGCCACATTTGATATTGTGTGCCATGGCTATTAACAGGGCTCTGGTTTTGTTTCTTGCCAATCCCATGTATCGTGCTTTATCTAAGCCTTGATGTAATTTCATTAAGCCAAAACTTCTTTCAACTGTTGATCTGATTTTAGATTTTCGGCGATTATTTTGTTTCTGTGTTTCAGTCAAAGGCTTATTGCGATAAGCACGTTCAAGTATTTGGTTTTTCTCTCCCAATGCTTCATTGTTCTTTTTACTGGCATAAGCGCTGTCTGCATACACTTGTTCTTCATGACCTGTGAGCAGTTCATCGAATACCTGTGAGTCATGAACATTGGCTGGTGTGTATTCAAGCTTTTTGACAAAGCCATCCTCGTCAGTATTCGCATGTAGCTTGTAGCCAAAAGTGGTTTTCTGGTGGCCATCTGAACCGGCTTTACGGGTGTAAGCTGCTTCTTTGTCTTGGCTTGATTCACCTTGTTTATTTTTCTTGGGTCTTGCGTTCTTAGCTTCAATAATCGTTGCATCAATGATGCTGATTGAACCGTGGGTAACAATTAAGCTGGCTTGTTCTAATTGATCATTAATTTTAGCAAGTAATGGCTCAAGTAGTTCCTTTTCTTGTAGCAACTGTCTGAAGCGCCATAGGGTGCTGTGGTCTGGTACAGTTTCACTTAAGCTTAAATCAATAAAGCGTCTAAACATCAGGTCACGCGCTAATTGTTTTTCCATCGCAGGGTCACTTAAGCCATACCAGGCTTGGAGTATCAGTATCTTAAACAGCATCAAAGGCGGATAGGACGGTGCACCTCTTGTCCCTTGGTAAAGGGATGACAGCGACTTTTCAATTTGTTTCCAGTTAATGATGTCATGAACTGCATCCAGCTCTTCAAGAGCGCTATGATGTGATGCAAGTGCATCGGTTAAACTGTTTTGGGTGAGGTTTTTCCAAGCCATAATTCTGTTTTCTAACTGGTTAATTG
>CAZLAW010000258.1:0-1195 GCA_964557625.1 uncultured Marinicella sp. | reverse complement strand
ATGTCAAAAGAAAAATTTGAACGCACAAAGCCCCATGTAAACGTGGGCACAATTGGTCACGTTGACCACGGTAAAACGACCTTGACTGCAGCGATCACAAAAGTTGCTGCTGAGAAGCAAGGTGGTGATTTTAAAGATTACGATCAAATTGATAACGCGCCCGAGGAAAGAGAGCGTGGTATCACGATTTCTACCGCACACGTAGAATATGAAACCGACAACCGTCACTACGCCCACGTCGATTGTCCGGGCCATGCTGACTATGTGAAAAACATGATCACCGGTGCGGCACAAATGGACGGTGCGATTTTAGTGGTTTCAGCCGCTGATGGTCCGATGCCACAAACCCGTGAGCATATCCTGTTAGCACGTCAGGTTGGTGTACCTTATATTGTTGTGTTCTTAAACAAATGTGACCAGGTTGATGACGAAGAGTTATTAGAGCTGGTTGAAATGGAAGTGCGTGAGTTATTAAATGACTACGAATTCCCGGGTGACGACACCCCATTAGTCAAAGGATCTGCCTTAAAAGCTTTGGAAGGTGACACCAGTGACATTGGTGTGCCTGCTGTGGCTAAATTGCTGGACGAAATGGATGCTTACTTCCCTGAGCCTGAGCGTGATACAGCGAAACCATTTTTGATGCCGATTGAAGACATTTTCTCCATTTCAGGTCGTGGTACTGTGGTAACCGGTCGTATTGAAACCGGTATTGTTAATGTTGGTGACGAGTTGGAGATTGTGGGTATCCGTGAGACCACTAAGACCACTTGTACCGGTGTTGAGATGTTCCGTAAATTACTGGATTCAGGTGAAGCCGGTGATAACGTGGGTATTTTGTTACGTGGTACCAAGCGTGATGATGTTGAGCGTGGTCAGGTATTGGCCAAGCCCGGTACCATTACCCCGCACACTAAATTTGAAGCTGAAGTCTATGTGTTGAGCAAAGATGAAGGTGGTCGTCACACACCATTTTTCAAAGGCTACC
The DNA here is from genome assembly GCA_964557625.1 of uncultured Marinicella sp. Classification (GTDB taxonomy): domain Bacteria; phylum Pseudomonadota; class Gammaproteobacteria; order Xanthomonadales; family Marinicellaceae; genus Marinicella. The sequence continues at coordinate 207 of CAZLAW010000258.1, read as the reverse complement.
GTCCGCAGTTTTACTTCCGTACCACGGACGTAACCGGTGCCTGTGAGTTACCTGATGGTGTTGAAATGGTGATGCCCGGTGACAATGTTAAAATGAAAGTTGAATTGATTGCACCGATTGCGATGGACGAAGGTTTACGCTTTGCGATTCGTGAAGGTGGCCGTACCGTGGGTGCGGGTGTTGTGGCTAAAATTATTGAATAATTAA
>CAZLAW010000257.1:0-1214 GCA_964557625.1 uncultured Marinicella sp. | reverse complement strand
TGCAGGCCAGCATGATGCGCCAAGGTGGGTTTTCCGATGGCCGGGATATCGGTGTGGTGTTTAATCAGCCTAATCATGAAGGCGCTTGTGTGTTACCCATGTCAGGCGGAGTGGGGGCACAATACACGCCCATCGCCGGCTGGGCACAAGCGGTTGAATACCACCGCAACCATTTGAATAACAGCGACTGGAATGATGCCATCGGCCTGGTATTAGGCGGTGATGGTTCGGTGGCCACCAATGGCTTTTGGTCAGCACTCACTTTAGCCACCACTTTATCCTTACCCATGTTTTTCTATATTGAAGACAATGGTTACGGAATTTCTGTACCTTCCAGCTTTCAAACACCCGGTGGCAATATTGTTAGTAACCTGGAAAGCTTTAAAGGCATTAAACTCTTTTCTGGTGACGGCACCCAGCCACAAGTGGCCGCTGATTTAATTGAACAAGCCAACGACTATATTCGCACACACCGGAAACCAGCCTTATTGCGTTTAACCGTGCCCCGCTTAAACGGTCATTCCGCCCAAGACACCCAGGGCTATAAAAGCGAACAGCGGCTTAAATTTGAACAACAGCATGATCCGTTACCGAAGCTCAAAGCCTTTTTACATAAACAAAACATTCTCACCGCCGATGCCTGGGACAAGCTGGCACAAGAAACCAAAGAACAGGTGTATCGGGTTTATGAGCATGTCGACCAACAAGACCACGCCGACCCCAAAACCATCACCCGCCATGCTATGTGTGAAACCACGCCACAGGGTGATATGGACTTACAACAACAAGGCGGCATTCATTTAAACAAGCCGACATTTCCACCGAGCAGTGAAGAAGTGGTGGCCGAATCAGGCCGTGCCAATATGGTCACCGCCATACGCCGCACCCTGGATTATGAGCTGTCGCATAACGATAAAATGCTGGTGTTCGGTGAAGATGTCGGTGCCAAAGGCGGCGTGCATGCCGTGACTTTAGGCTTACAGGACAAACACGGCGAACAACGTGTGTTTGACACCTCTTTATCGGAAGAAGGCATTATCGGCCGTTCCGTGGGCATGGCTTTAGCCGGTTTATTACCCGTACCTGAAATTCAATTCAGAAAATACGCCGATCCGGCCGAAGAACAACTCAATGATACCGGCACCATGCGTTGGCGCACCAATAATCGCTTTGCCGCACCGATGGTGGTGCGCATGGCCGGCGGGTATTTCGGT
>CAZLAW010000256.1:0-1217 GCA_964557625.1 uncultured Marinicella sp. | reverse complement strand
GACGGTTTCAGCCAGCGATTGGCATGCACCTTACGGATAAAATGCTGCAGCATGGCCGCCGTCATGTCAAAGTCCGCAATCACCCCGTCTTTTAACGGCCGGATGGTTTCGATGTTGCCCGGTGTCCGGCCCAGCATCATTTTGGCATCCAGGCCCACCGATGCGATGTTTACCGGGCCGCCCCGGCCTTGATCCATTCTGACAGCGACCACGGAAGGTTCATTCAGTACGATACCATGGTCACGCATATAGACCAGGGTGTTGGCGGTGCCTAAATCAATGGCCAAATCATTAGAAAACAGGCTGCGGATTTTTTTAAACATATTATTTTCGTTTTACTTATGGATTGCGGAAGTGGCATAATAGCCGGCTGAACGCGACTTCGTCGCGCAAGCACCGAATTATATATGAAACCGGCCTTTTAAATGTCAATAAATCGTAAAGAATTAACAGAAATGGCGCAGTTGGCAAAACTGGATTTAGATGCCGACCAATTTCAACAAATCAGCCAGTCACTGAATCAAATCACAGACATGGTAGAACGTATCAAAAAAGCCGACACCACGCAAGTGGAACCGATGTTTCATCCCTGTGATTTCTGGATGCCGTTACGGCAAGATACAGTCACAGAAACGTCACACAAGCAGGCTTTACTGGCACTGGCCAAACAGGCTGATGCGGATTTTTATTTGGTGCCGAAGGTGATTGAATGATTAACTTATCACTGCGTGACTTAAACCGGTTACTGACCAACAAACAAATCAGCCCGGCAGAACTGGGCAGCGTCTATTTAGACCGCTGCCGACAATTTAACCCGTCGCTCAATGCCATGATACATGTGAACGATGACTTGTCACCGACCCATTTATTGACCGCTGGACAAAACGCGGGTTTATTGGCCGGAATCCCGGTTATTCACAAAGATTTATTTTCCACTCAAGGTGTCACCACCAGTGCCGGTTCGCGCATGCTGGCTAACTATACACCGCCGTTTGATGCCACCGTGGTGGCCCGCTTACACAATGCCGGGATGGTGTCACTGGGCAAAGCCAATATGGACGAATTTGCCATGGGTTCTTCCAATGAATATTCTTATTTCGGTGCGGTGAATAATCCCTGGGATTTAAGCCGGGTACCCGGTGGTTCTTCCGGAGGCTCAGCAGCAGCGGTGGCGGCACGTTTAGCGCCGGTGGCTACCGCCTCTGATACCGGCGGTT
>CAZLAW010000255.1:0-1220 GCA_964557625.1 uncultured Marinicella sp. | reverse complement strand
GCCAGATTGAATCGCTGCGCCGGGATATTATGGATACCTGCCAGCGCTGGGGTTACCAGTTGGTGATTCCCCCGTTGATCGAATACCTGGACTCCCTGTTTACGGGCACCGGCCACGACCTGGCTTTGCAGACCTTTAAGCTGACAGACCAGTTGTCCGGGCGGATGATGGGCGTACGTGCGGATATGACGCCACAGGCCGCCAGGATTGACGCCCATACCCTCCAGCAGGAGGGAATTACCCGGCTGTGCTATGCCGGACACGTTCTCCACGCCCGCCCGCAGCATATGCTGACCGGCCGTACGCCAATCCAGGCCGGCTGCGAGCTGTTCGGCAGCGCTTCCGAAGAAGCCGACCTGGAAGTTATCCGGCTGATGCTGGAAGCGCTGCGGGTCGCCGGCGTGCCAGAGGTGCACCTGGACCTGGCCCATGTCGCGATTTACCAATCGCTGATTGAAGCGGCAGACTTTGACGACGATATGGAAGCCGCCATCTTTGACGCCATGGCACGGCAGTCCATCCCCGAGCTGGAGCAGCTGCTGGGTGGCTATGCCCCGGACACACCCGGTGGCTACCTGCGGGCCCTCGCCCGGGTCAGCGGTGGGCTGGATGCCCTGCAGGAAGCACGGCGGATCCTCGCCGGCGCACCGGCGAACGTGCTTGAGGCGCTGGATCAGCTGAAGCGCATCGCCGACCGCCTGCGGGACAGTCACCCGGAGCTGCAACTGGGTTTCGATTTCTGTGAGTTGCGGGGTTACAACTACCACACCGGTCTGGTATTCGCAGTTTATGTGCCCGGACACGGTGAGGCTGTGGGTAAGGGTGGCCGCTATGATGCCATCGGGCAGGACTTTGGCCGCGCCCGGCCAGCCACCGGGTTCAGCCTGGACGTACGGGCTCTGGTCGCCCTGGGGCAGCGTCCCGTTCGCCGCCGTAGCGCAGTGTGGGCACCGCCGGACCCGGACCCGTCCCTGGATGCTGCTGTGGCTGATCTGCGAAAAACAGACGTTGTGGTGCGGGCCTTGCCGGAAGATGTCAGCGTCAACCCGGCGGAGCGTGGCTGCGATCGTATTCTGGTCAGGCGGGATGGCCAGTGGAAAGTTGAACAACTTGAGATTCAGTAGGCGCGGTGCCTGCTCCTCTGCGTGATTCATTCGGACATTGACCGGTTCTGACCGGGCCATATGAGAGATTGTCATGGGAAAGAATGTTGTAGTGCT
>CAZLAW010000254.1:0-1254 GCA_964557625.1 uncultured Marinicella sp. | reverse complement strand
GGGTGTGTAAAAAGAACTGTGTAACTTTATCATTTATACTTTAACTTTAAAATGAGGTTACACAATGAAAGAAGATGAAATTAAAGAATTTGCTGAAAAGTTGGCAAAGAATTTAGAATCACCAACTGACTTGTCAAATTTGACAAGTCAGTTGGTGAAAATGACCGTTGAGGCGGCTTTAGGTGCCGAAATGGAAGCCCATTTGGGCTATGCCAAGGACGAGCGAAGTGATAACAGTAATGCTCGCAACGGCTACAGTAAGAAAATCCTCAAAGGTAATCACGGCGAAGTACAGATATCGACTCCACGAGATCGTGAGGGCAGTTATAACCCCATACTGGTGGGTAAGCGCCAAACTCGATTGACAGAATTTGACGACCAAATTATTTCTTTGTATGCCAGAGGCATGAGTACCCGAGATATTGCCGATGCTTTTGAGGATATGTATGGTGCTAAGGTTTCTCATAGCTTGATAGCCCAGGTGACTGATGCTGTGATTGAGCAGGTTGAGGCCTGGCAATCACGATCCCTTGATGACATTTACCCGATTATTTATCTTGATTGTATTGTTGTTAAAGTCAGACAGGACAATCGGGTGATTAATAAGTCAATCTATGTCGCTTTGGGCGTTAACATGGATGGTTATAAGGATGTTTTGGGACTTTGGATAAGTGAGAATGAAGGGGCTAAATTTTGGCTCAGCGTGCTTGATAACTTAAAACTCAGAGGTGTTAAAGACGTTGTCGTTGTATGTGTTGACGGGTTGACCGGCTTTCCCGATGCCATTGCTTCAGTTTACCCCAAAGCCAAAGTGCAATTATGCATCGTCCACATGATTAGAAATTCACTAAAATACGTTTCGTTTAAAGACCGAAAAGCCGTTTGTCAGGATTTAAAACAAATTTATACAGCTGTCGATGAAAACAGCGGCCTTAAGGCTTTAGATGAATTTGCTAAAAAGTGGAATGATAAATACGCTGCCATTGCACCAATGTGGGAACGTCATTGGGAGAACTTGCGAACTTTATTTGAATATCCTGATGAAATCAGAAAAGTGATTTATACCACCAACGCCATTGAATCGCTTAATTCCGTCATCAGAAAAGCCATTAAAAACAGACGTATTTTCCCAACAGAGGCATCAGCTATGAAAACGGTTTTCCTGGCGATAAATAATGCCAGTAAAAAATGGACCAAACCAATACAAAACTGGAAACCAGCTTTAAACAGATTCGTGATAGAATTTAATGAAAG
>CAZLAW010000253.1:0-1258 GCA_964557625.1 uncultured Marinicella sp. | reverse complement strand
GGCGGTGATAAACTGGACGAATCCATCATTGCCTATGTGCGCCGCAGTTACGGCACCTTAATCGGTGAGTCCACCGCCGAACGCATTAAGCAGGAAATCGGTTGCGCGTATCCGGATAACGAAGAAATTTCCATGGAAATCTCCGGCCGGAATCTGGCCGAAGGTGTGCCACGCAAATTCACCATGACCAATAACGAAGCCTTAGAGGCTTTGCATGAACCCCTGGCGGGTATCGTGGCCGCGGTGAAAACCGCTTTGGAACAGACGCCGCCGGAATTGTGTGCTGATGTGGCCGAACAGGGCATTGTGCTCACCGGTGGTGGTGCTTTACTGAAAAATCTGGACAAACTGCTGATGGAAGAAACCGGTTTACCGGTGTTTGTGGCCGAAGATCCGCTGACTTGTGTCGCGCGCGGCGGTGGCAAAGCGTTGGATATTATTGATGAGAAAGGTTCAGATTTTTTTGCGCCATTTCGATAATCGTATTGGTTTCTGTATGATTCCATGGATGCGCTGAGTCAACAAAATAAACTCACCCAGTCGCCACTGTTTCGGTTTATTCTGCTGCAATTTATCTGCTTGATTTTGATGATTGCGGATAAAAACAGCCACATCACCCAGCCGATAAGACAAGGGCTTTCGTGGCTGGCGGTGCCGCTGATTAAAGTGATTGACTGGCCCCAGCAAATCATTCAAACGGTTGAAATTGCCGTTGCCCGTCAAGCCAGACTGATTGACGAAAACAATGACCTGAAACAACAATTATTGGCGCTGCAACTTAAAGCCCAAAGAAACACCACCCTCACCGCAGAAAATCAACGTTTGCGCGCCATGCTGAATGCGGCGCAAGAACTGCCGATGAACACCTCGGTGGCTTTTGTCACCGACATCGCCCAAACCCAAAAAAGACAGCATATTGTGATTAACCAGGGCCGCAAAGACGGCTTGTTTTTGGGGCAACCGGTGCTCAGCTTAACCGGTGTGGTCGGACAGGTGGATATACTGGGGGAACATTTTGCCCATGTGATTTTAATCACCGACCCGGCGCATGTGATTCCGGCTGAAGTTTTACGCACCGGTTTACGTACATTAGCCTATGGACATGGCAAAGATTTATTGCTCAAAGAGGTACCCAACAGCGCCGACATCCGCATCGATGATGTGTTGATTACTTCAGGATTTGGCAACCGTTTTCCCCGTGGTTTAACCATCGCCACATTAACCGATGTCAGCGTCAGTGCCGAGCGTGACTTTCAGG
>CAZLAW010000252.1:0-1270 GCA_964557625.1 uncultured Marinicella sp. | reverse complement strand
TATGCAATTGAAAAAGGTGGCCTAAAATGTGTCCAGAAAAACTTGACCATTACAATCACAAACGTGGTTCGGCTTTTTTAATTCTGTAGTAAATGTCTTATAATAGCTTGATTATCAATTCAGGTATTAACCCTGTGGGCTTTAAAGGCTTTCATGATCGATTCTAAACTTCATATTATTATTCTGGCGGCCGGTACCGGTACGCGGATGCATTCGGATAAACTTAAAGTCCTGCACGAAGTGGCCGGACAGTCGATGATTCAGCATGTCCTGAAAACGGCGCAATCATTGGATCCGGCGCAGATTACGGTGGTTTGTGGACATCAAAAAGAAGCGCTAAAACAGGCCCTGTCTGATGAATCGGTTAATTGGGCGGAGCAAAGCGAGCAGTTGGGCACCGGGCATGCGGTGCAACAAGCCATGTCCTTTGTTAAACCCGCAGAATCTGTGTTGGTGCTGTATGGTGATGCGCCCTTGGTGGAAGCCGAGGATTTACAGCACATGCAGGCTGAGGCCTGTGTTTTGACTGCGCAATTAGATGACCCTACAGGTTATGGCCGGATTATCAATCAGGATGGCTTGATTCAGGCCATTGTCGAGCAAAAAGATGCCAATCAGGACCAGTTAAAGATTCAGGATGTCAATTCAGGCATTATCAAAGCCCCTGCGAAAGATTTAAGTCGTTGGCTGCAGCAATTGGATAACAACAACAGTCAGGGTGAGTATTATTTAACCGATGTGATTGCCATGGCGGCTGAAGAAGGCCGGCCGTTTAGGGCGGTGCAAGCCGGGCAGGCGGATATTGTTAAAGGCGCCAATGATATGCGGCAACTGGCTGACCTCGAGGCAATCTATCAGCGCCGAGTGGTGCGTCGCTTATTGCAACAAGGCGTGCGAATGCCGCGACCGGAGACGGTGGATATTCGCGGTGAATTATCCTGTGGCCGGGATGTGGTGTTGGACAAAAACACCCTGCTTGTGGGTGACAATACATTGGCCGATGGTGTGCAAGTTGGGGCTTTTTCAGTGCTTGAAAATTGTCATTTAGCCGCCGGTACCGTGGTTGAGCCGCATTCCATGCTGTCCGGTGTGAAAACCACCGGTGCTTGCACCATTGGGCCCTTTGCCCGTTTACGCCCGGGCACTGAGCTGGCACAAGGCAGTAAAGTCGGTAACTTTGTGGAAATTAAAAAAGCCCAAGTCGGCGAAAACAGCAAAGCCAGTCATTTGAGTTATTTGGGTGATGCGGTGATTGGTGACAATGTCAATA
>CAZLAW010000251.1:0-1284 GCA_964557625.1 uncultured Marinicella sp. | reverse complement strand
AACTGACCGGTGTCGATTTATCGGAGGTCACATTAGATAACTTCAAAGGCCAGCGTGTGGTGCTCAATGTCGCACCCAGTGTTGACACCGATGTCTGCGCCCAACAGCTCAGAACCTTTAACCAAAAGGCCGCTGATTTGGACAACACTGCCGTGGTTTTTACCTCCATGGACTTACCCTTTGCCTATAAACGCTTCTGCGCCGCCGAAGGCATCCAAAATGCAGTGACCGCATCAGATTATAAGAATCACAGCATGGCCAAAAACTACGGCCTGGAAATGCGTGATGGACCCTTAGCCGGTCTCACCGCCCGCGCCGTTTTCGTGCTCGATGAAAACCACAACATCATCCACCGCGAAGTGGTCGATGAAGTCACCAATGAACCGGATTACGACGCGGCTTTGCAGGCGTTGCAAAAATAATCAACTCTTACGACCAAAGTGGTGGCTCAAAAGGGCGCCACTTTGGCCTCAAAATAATCGCTTAATTGATTAGTAGCGCTACAATTCTGCCACAAAATCAATAAAGTCAGTAATCACATCATTTAAGTTTTCAAGCGATTCTATATTACTTTGTTCACTGTAAATCACTAAAGCTGTTCTGGCGTCGACTAACTGCAATGTAAGTAAATTATTGTCAAGTCGACTTTCAATAAACCAGCGGACCCCGAATTCATGACTGAAATAAGGATAAGGATTACCTTTGTGCGCGTTAAAGGCATGTTCAGATAAATAATTTAAGTCTTCTGTTTTTAATACCGCCACTTGCAGCGCCTCATCAACAGCCCAGGTCGGATGATTGCTTTCTGTGGGTAAAATAACCAGCGCCACAGGCTCTGTCTTCAATTGCCAACTTAAAAAACCGTAAACCAAAACCACCGCCAGAATAAATAAGCCGAGATAAGTCAGCACTGGCTGTTTCCAGGACTTTTCGTGATTATTGTTTATAGTGACCTCTTTTGCTGCCGGCTGCCAACTGTAACCAACTTTGGGTCGGGTTTTAATCAAAGACGTTTCAAATGTTAACGGTTTGAGTTGCGCCCGTAAATCAGCAATGGCCCTGGTTAAGGCATCATCACTCACCACTTGATTCGGCCAGACCTGATCGAATATCTCCTGCCGCGTCACCGTTTTACCGGCATGTTCAATCAGCACAATCAGAACCCGCATATTCACAGGGCTCAACCGAATGCTTTGCTTGCCCTGACGGACTTCACCGGCATTCGGGCAAATTAACAGGTCTGCGGATTGATATTGACAGGGATTATTCATGACGCTCAGTTTA
>CAZLAW010000250.1:0-1355 GCA_964557625.1 uncultured Marinicella sp. | reverse complement strand
TTCCCGGCCATTAATGTCAACGATTCTGTGACCAAATCTAAATTCGATAACCTCTATGGTTGTCGTGAATCTTTGGTGGATGCCATTAAACGCGCCACGGATGTCATGATTGCCGGAAAAACTGCCGTGGTTTGTGGCTTTGGTGATGTCGGTAAAGGCTCAGCGCAATCACTGCGTGCTTTGGGTGCCATAGTTTGGGTCACTGAAATCGATCCGATCTGTGCCCTGCAAGCCGCCATGGAAGGATTTAAGGTGGTGGACTTAAATGATGTGGTGGATAAAGCCGACATTTTTGTCACCGCCACCGGTAACTACCAGATTATTAACTTCGATCACATGAAAGCCATGAAAGATCAGGCCATCGTTTGTAACATTGGTCACTTTGACAATGAAATTGATGTCGCCGGTTTAGAGAAAAACTGCGAATGGGAGTCCATCAAAGACCAGGTCGATCATGTTATTTTCGAAGACGGCAAGCGCATCATCTTATTGGCCAAAGGCCGTTTGGTGAACTTAGGCTGTGGTACCGGTCACCCAAGTTTCGTGATGTCCAATTCATTCACTAACCAAGTGCTGGCGCAAATTGAACTGTATTGTCACGGTGATAAGTATGACAATCAAGTGTACGTCCTACCGAAGCACCTCGATGAAAAAGTGGCCAAATTACACCTTGAGCGTGTTGGCGCCAAACTCACCACACTGACTGAAAAACAAGCCAAATACATTGGTGTCGATGTCGAAGGCCCTTACAAGCCCGAGCACTACCGCTACTGATGCAGGCCTGTTTTTTACAAACTGATAATAAAAGAGCCGGACATGACGTTCGGCTTTTTTTTGGAGTATAGATCATGAATAAACCTGATTTCGGTCTGAGCTATGAATTTTTCCCGCCGAAAAGTTCCGAGCAAAAAGTCATCCTGGAAAACACCCAGAAACAATTACGCAAAACCCACCCGGATTTTTTCTCGGTCACCTTTGGCGCCGGTGGCTCCACCTTAACCGCCACAACCGAAACCGTGATTGGCCTAAAACAGCATGACACCCCGAAAGTGATTCCGCATTTATCCTGCATGGGCGGCACCCCGGAGGACATTAGAAACCTGCTCAACAAATACTTAGAACACGGTATCACCGATATCCTGGCACTGCGTGGCGATGTGCCCTCAGGCATGGGATCGGTGGGCTATTTCCGTTATGCCAACGAACTGATTGAATTTATTCACCAGGAATTCCCCGACACCTTTTCAATCACAGTCGGCTGCTACCCTGAAGTGCACCCGGAGTCAGTGTCTTTGGACACAGAAATCAAATACTTTAAACAAAAAGTCGATGCCGGCGTCGAACGCGCCATCACC
>CAZLAW010000249.1:0-1366 GCA_964557625.1 uncultured Marinicella sp. | reverse complement strand
TTGGGTGGCTTTGTTAACCTCTTTTAAGTGAGATAAACGATGGCAAGTGGTGAAAATGGCGGCAGCGCTGGTGATTACATCAGCCACCATTTAGTGAACAATACCCAGGAACTGGTCGAAGGCAGCAGTTTCTGGACCATCAATGCCGACAGTGTGTTTTACACCATTTTGTTGGCGGTAATCTATCTTTTATTCTTTCGCAGTGTGGCTAAAAAAGCCACTTCCGGTGTCCCTTCTAGAACCCAAAACCTGGTGGAAATGATTTTAGGTTTTGTGGACAAGCAGGTCACCGATGTGTTTACCGGCTCCAGCAAGCTGGTGGCGCCGATGGCATTGAGTATTTTTATCTGGGTCTGGCTGATGAACTTTATGGATTTGTTGCCCATTGACTTATTGCCATGGTTAGGCACTTTGGTGGGGATTGAATACATGAAAATTGTGCCATCCACCGATTTGAATATTGTTTTTGGTATGAGTTTTGGCGTGATGCTGTTGGTTTTTTATTACAGTTTTACCGTTAAAAAGCCGGTGGTGTTGGGTTATCTGAAAGAGTTTTTGACCCATCCCTTCGCCGCTGAAGGTTGGTTGGGTAAAATATTATTGGCCGGCCCGAACTTGTTCTTAAACCTGGTGGAAACACTGGCCAAGCCGGTTTCTTTGAGTTTGCGACTGTTTGGTAATATGTATGCCGGCGAATTGATTTTTATTTTGATTGCGGTATTGACCCTGAATTACACCTTTGCTGATTTCTTTACGGCCGGTGGTATATTGGTTTCAGTGATGCAATTTATTCTTGCTTTTGTGTGGGCCGTGTTCCACATTTTGATTATTACGTTGCAAGCCTATATTTTTATGATGTTGAGTGTGGTTTATATGAACATGGCCCATGAGACACATGAAGAGCATTAACTTTTAAGTTATTTTAATTTTTTTAAAAAGGTAAATCGGAGAAAACGATGGAAAATTTAGCATTAATTGCACAAGTCCAAGGCATGACTGCCATTGCTGTTTCAATCATTCTGGGTTTAAGCGCCATTGGTACCGGTATTGGTCTGGGTATCTTAGGTGGTCGCTTACTGGAATCGACAGCACGTCAGCCTGAATTGGCCCCTATGTTACAAGGTAAATACTTCTTACTTATGGGTCTGCTTGACGCGGTTGCCATGATTGGTGTGGGTATCGCCTTGTTCTTCACCTTCAACAACCCATTATTAGCACCTATTACAGGTTAAGCTTAGCATCCCGCGACAGATAACCTCGGAGTACACAAGATGAGCATTAACGCAACATTAGTCATTCAAATGGTGGTCTTTTTCGCAGTGATCTGGATTACCATGAAGTACATCTGGCCGGTAATCTTGGGTGC
>CAZLAW010000248.1:0-1381 GCA_964557625.1 uncultured Marinicella sp. | reverse complement strand
AGCTGTTAACTTTTGCTTGTGCCGGGGGGGATTTTTTGAAACAATGAATGCAGTTTAAATATTTTTTATCATCATGTTAGATCGAGATGGTTTTCGCCCCAATGTGGGTATCATCTTGCTTGATGATGACGGACAGGTTTTTTGGGCTAAGCGGACGCGGGGGTCCGGTTGGCAATTTCCTCAAGGCGGAATAAACAAAGATGAAACCGCTGAGGAAGCCATGTTCAGGGAATTATATGAGGAAATTGGTTTGAAGCCGAAGCATGTGGATGTGCTCGGATGTACACCAGAATGGTTGCATTACCAGTTGCCCAAAAAATTTATGAAGAAGGATTCTGATCCTGCGTTCGTTGGTCAAAAGCAAGTGTATTATTTGCTCAGGCTTCTTGAGGATGAGTCGAAGGTTGATTTTAATTGCACCTCTTCGCCGGAGTTTCAGTGTTATCGTTGGGTGGACTTTTGGTACCCGGCGCATAATGTGATTCATTTTAAACGGAAAGTCTATCAACGGGCTTTGCGGCATTTGGCACCTTTGGCGAAGGTTTAAGCAGGTCATTTTTATGGGTATTGCACTGATTATTACCGATCGACCGAGTGACGGTCTGGCGCAGTTGTTGCGGCAGTTTTTGCCGGATGTGTCGGTGCAGGTGTGGCCGGATATCAGCGATCCGGATGCGGTGACGCTGGCGGTTTTGTGGCAACATCCGGCGGGCGTGACTGACAATTTTCCCAACTTAAAAGCGGTGACTTCCCTGGGCGCCGGTATGGATCATATCATCGCCGATCAAGCCATTGATGCGCGTTATCAGCAACTGCGGGTGATGACTTTGTCGTTACAGCAGCGTATGGCACAGTATGTGCTGGCGTATGTGCTGCAGGACTGGCGTAACCTCAATAACTATCGGCAGCAACAAAAGCAACAACAGTGGCAGGTGCTGGAAACCGATGCCAGCCCCACGGTGGGCTTTTTGGGCTTAGGTGCCCTGGGCGAGTTTGTGGCGGATCGGTGTCGCGATTTGGGTTTTAACACCGTGGCCTGGACCCGGAGCCAGCAACACCCGGCGCATCCTTGCTTTCAAGGCCGGTCGGGTTTGAAACAAGTCTGCCAGGCCAGTGACTATCTGGTGGTGCTGGTGCCGCTCAATCAAGACACCCGCGAGGTGATTAACCGGGAAACCTTATCCTGGTGTCAGCCGCATACAGTGCTCATCAATGTGGGTCGTGGCGGTCATGTGCATGAACAGGATTTAATCGCTGCGTTGGATAACAAGGTCATACGGCATGCGGTGCTGGATGTGTTTGTCGATGAGCCTTTGCCTGAAGAACATCCTTTTTGGACCCATGACAACATCACGGTGACGCCGCATATATCAGCCCGCTC
>CAZLAW010000247.1:0-1398 GCA_964557625.1 uncultured Marinicella sp. | reverse complement strand
GGTAGTGTTCAAAATTCTGTGTCATTTTCAAACCTGTTAAACTATGAGAATGACTATGAAAGAATCCGATATTGAATTTGATGTTAACAAAGCCCTTGCCGAACTTAAAGCCGGCAAGCCACTCACCGGTCAAGATGGACTACTTACACCCTTGATTAAACAGCTCACCGAAGCTGCTTTGAAAGCTGAGCAAGAAAAGCATCTGAGCGAAGAAACCGGCTCAAATCGCAAAAATGGCTATACCAGTAAAGTCATCAAAAGCCCATCAGGGTCTTTTGAGTTAGACACACCAAGAGATCGTTCGGGAACCTTTGAACCGCAAATCATTAAGAAAAACCAAACCCATCTCACCGATGAAATTGAACGTAAAGTGATCTCATTATTTGCTCACGGTATGGGTTATGCATCAATCAGTGAGCATATTGAAGACCTGTATGGTGTTTCACTTTCAGCCGGTACACTCAATGCAGTGACAGACAAGCTATTACCTGAGCTGGCCAGTTGGAAAGAGCGTGATTTGGATGCTATTTATCCCATCGTTTGGTTAGATGCCATTCATTATAAAATCAGAGAAAATGGTCGTTATGTTTTAAAAGCCGTGTACACCATCTTAGGGCTTAACATCGAAGGTAAAAAAGAATTATTGGGTGTCTACCTATCTGAATCTGAGGGTGCTCATTACTGGCTCAATGTGCTGACAGATTTACAAAACCGTGGAGTCGAAGAAATCCTAATTGCCTGTGTTGACGGTCTTAAAGGCTTTCCTGAAGCCATTGAGAGCGTTTATCCTGAAGCTGAAGTACAGCAATGCATCATTCACCAAATCCGCAACAGCTGCAAATACATTGCCTCTAAAAAGCAAAAATCATTTGCCAATGATCTTAAGACAATTTACAAAGCAGCCACCTTAAACGCCGCTGAAACTGCCTTGGATGAACTGGAAGCCAAATGGGGCAAGCAATATCCCGTTGTGATTAAATCATGGCGGGATAAATGGCCTTATTTGTCTACCTACTTTAAGTATGCTGAACCCATCAGAAAAGTCATTTACACAACCAATGCCGTTGAAGCTGTCCACCGACAGTTTAGAAAACTCACCAAAACCAAAGGGGGCTTTCCCAATGAAAATAGCCTGCTAAAGCTCATTTATGCTGGCATTATGAAGGCGTCAGAGAAATGGACACACCCGGTGCAAAACTGGAATCTGACGCTGTCTCAACTGGCTATCCACTTTGGGGATAGACTCACGAAGCACCTGGATTTATAATGAGACTAATATTACACTCGATTTTTTTACTTGGGTTCTGCCTCAACGAGGCAGGTTCAAAGTGAAAAAATTGAGTCAACAAGCGAAGCGCGTTAGCTCGCTATCCGTGACACAGAATATTGAACACCCTC
>CAZLAW010000246.1:0-1486 GCA_964557625.1 uncultured Marinicella sp. | reverse complement strand
TCTTTTTTTATCTGTTTCCTGCGTGTGTTGTTCCAAATCAAACACTTCACCTTTATAGATCCAAACTTTGATGCCAATAATGCCATAGGTTGTGTATGCTTTGGCCGTGGCGTAATCAATGTCTGCACGTAAAGTGTGCAAAGGCACCTGACCTTCACGATACCATTCGGTTCGCGCAATATCCGCACCGTTTAAACGCCCGGCCACAGCCACTCGAATACCTAAAGCGCCGAGTCGCATGGCGCTGCTGACTGCCCGCTTCATGGCGCGTCGAAACATAATACGACGCTCTAATTGAGAGGCAATACCCTGAGCCACCAGAAAGGCATCTAATTCCGGTTTACGAATCTCGCTGACACTGACGTGCGTTGGGAGGCCCATCATTTTACTCAACTCATTTTTGAGTTTTTCAATGTCTTCACCTTTTTTACCAATCACTATACCGGGTCTGGCACTGTGAATGGTGATGCGGGCGTTTTTAGCCGGACGCTCTATTTCAATTTTGCTGATTGACGCATGTGATAATTTATCATGCAGGTAGTCGCGAACCTTAATGTCTTTGACCAGTTGATCAGCGAATTGTTCTTTTTCAGCATACCATTTGGCGTTATGCTGTTTTGAAATACCTAACCGGATTCCTGTTGGATGTACTTTTTGACCCATAATATTGCCTTTATGATGCTTCAGCCACTTTGACAGTGATGTGGCTGGTTCTTTTTAAAATTTGAGTGCCTCTACCTTTCGCGCGTGCCCGCCCTCTTTTCAGAGTCGGTCCTTCGTCAACGTAAATTGAACTGATGTATAACTCATCAACGTCCAGGCCGTTGTTATGCTCGGCATTAGCGACCGCAGACATCAAAGCTTTTTTCACAATATGGGCGGCCTTTTTGGGGCTGAAAGTTAACAGCTGTTCAGCCTGTTCCACATTCATACCACGCACTTGGTTGGCCACTAATCTGACTTTTTGCGCCGATATATTGGCACGTCTTAATTGAGCTTGAATTTCCATAGTCGGTTACCTTTTTGCTTTTTTATCAGCCATGTGAGACCGGAAGGTACGGGTGGGGGAAAACTCACCGAGTTTATGTCCAACCATTTCTTCAGAAATCAACACAGGAACATGTTGTCTACCATTATGAACAGCCAGGGTAAGACCCACCATTTCCGGTAAAATCATGGAACGTCGTGACCAGGTTTTAATCGGTTTTTTGCTGTTCTCTGCAACGGCCTTGTCAACTTTTTTCATCAAGCTGATATCAACGTAAGGGCCTTTTTTAAGTGATCTTGGCATAATGCTACCTTATTTCTTATTTCTACGCCGAACAATGAACTGATCAGTTCGTTTGTTCTTGCGGGTTTTATGTCCTTTAGTGGACACGCCCCACGGTGTAACCGGGTGACGACCACCAGAGGTCCTTCCTTCACCACCGCCATGCGGATGGTCAACTGGATTCATGGCTGCACCACGTACCGTCGGACGAATACC
>CAZLAW010000245.1:0-1535 GCA_964557625.1 uncultured Marinicella sp. | reverse complement strand
TCACCCCGGACAACACGCGTTTCAACCACGTGCACCGAACCATCGGTTCCCAAGGTGATGTCGCTGTCAAAGGAGTGTATTTTTTCGACAGCCGATGCTGCTGATGACAACAGCAAAGCGACCACAAAAAGCAGACAACGGACGGTCATATTAATCAAAGGCAATGTCAGGATTTTCAGCGTGATCCGGATCTTCTATTTCAAAGTACTCGGCTTCTTTAAAATCATATTTTTGCGCAATTATATTTGAGGGAAACGATTGCACCAGGGTGTTGTATTCTCGCACGGCACCGTTATAGTATCGACGGGCATATTGAATATCAGTTTCGATTTGTTGCAGTTGTTGCTGTAAATCCAGGAAATTGGTGTTCGCTTTTAAATCCGGATAAGCTTCCACCTGAACCATTAAACCCGATAAAGCCCGGGATAGTTTTTGTTCTTGCTGAATTTGTTGATGCGGGTTGTCGGCCTTTTGCGCCTGGTTTCTTAAATTAATCACCTTTTCCAGGGTTTTCTCTTCGTGTTGCGCGTATTGCTTCACCACTTTGACCAGATTCGGAATCAAATCATAACGGCGCTTTAACTGGACATCGATGCCACTCCAGCCGTCTTCAACATGGTTTTTCTTTTTCACCAACTGGTTATAAAGTCCAACCGCCCAAACGACCACCGCCGCCACGATCAAAATTAAAATGATTAAAACACTCATGGTTCGCATGAAATCTCCGCTCTAAAATAACCCATTGATTATAACCGCAGCTGAGTTAAATTTGAATGATTAAAAAAATGCCGATAGGCCTTTTAAATAAATTCAAAAAGTTCAGCATGGACTTCACCATCCCAGGGATGCAACATCATAAGCTCGCTGAATTGCGCAAACTGGCGGGGGAAATTGGCAATCACTTCATGGGGTTGCGGAACTAAGTTTTTATCCGCCATTAAGCCGAATTCAACAGAACCATTGTATGACAGAATACTGATACCCATGCCTATGGTGCCATTTTGCGGCACCCAAAACATCATCTTATTGATTTCACATCCGGCGATATAAAGCGGCACCTGAGGTCCGGGGACATTGGTCAACACGGCTGTGGCTTTTTTAGAGAACAGGTGCAGCAACAGGTTTTGAATGGCACTCGGTGCCAGACCCACAAGACTCAATAAACTTAATGTCACCAAGGCTTGTTTGGATTTTTTTAATTCGTTCATTTCCTGATGCACATAGGCCAATCGAGCCAGGGGATTGGCTTCAAACACCGGCAAATTTAAAAACACCAGACCAAAATGGTTGCCAAGTTCTCTGGCATGTTTTAATGGCCGCAAATTAACCGGCACGGTGGCACGAATGACTTTTTCATCAGGGTTATCGCCTTTATCCAGCATATAAGCCCGTAGCGCACCGGCTAAATTTGCAATGAGCACATCATTGACTGTGGTGCCGGTGGCTTTAGCCACGGCTTTGACTTCATCCAGCGGCAAAGACTGTGACCAGGCAACCCGTTTACGGGTGCATAATTCTGATTTAAAAACACTTTC
>CAZLAW010000244.1:0-1566 GCA_964557625.1 uncultured Marinicella sp. | reverse complement strand
AACGGTCTTTAATCTGCCGTGATGTCAGGTATTTGCCGCTTTTACCGGCAAAGGGTGAGTCATTGACACAAAACAACATGGAAATGGTCGGCTCATCCACGGACAAGGGTGGCAAGGCTTCAACATGATCACGGCTGCATAATGTGTCCGATATGCTAATGGCATCGATACCTGAAATGGCGACAATATCGCCAGCCGAGGCTTCATTAACTTCAATACGGTCTAAGCCTTTAAAACCAAAAATCTTTAATATGCGGCCATTACGGGTATTGCCTTCAGCATCCACCACTGTCACCGGTGTATTGCTTTTGATAGAACCTTTTTTAATGCGACCAATACCAATCAAACCGAGAAAGCTGTTGTAGTCCAAGGTTGAAATTTGCATTTGAAACGGCGCTTCAATATCAACATCCGGTGGCCTGACTTTATTAATGATGGTTTCAAACAAAGGTCGCATATCACCTTCACGGTTTTCATCATCTTCCGAAGCGTAACCGTTAATGGCTGAAGCATAAATAATCGGGAAATCCAGTTGTTCATCGGTGGCACCCAGAGAATCGAATAAATCAAAAGTTTGATCAATGACCCATTGAATACGCGCACCATCACGATCCACCTTATTGACCACCACCACCGGTGTAAAGCCCATTTCAAAGGCTTTTGAAGTGACAAAGCGGGTTTGTGGCATGGGTCCGTCAACCGCATCAACCACTAAAAGAACCGAGTCAACCATGCTTAAAACACGTTCCACTTCACCACCAAAGTCGGCATGGCCCGGGGTATCGACAATATTGATTTTATAGCCTTCCCATTCTATGGAGGTGTTTTTAGACAGAATCGTGATACCACGTTCTTTTTCCAGATCGCCGGAATCCATCATGCGATTGGGGTCATCGGCGCGTTCATCGAAGGTGCCTGACTGTTTTAATAGACAATCAACCAAAGTGGTTTTACCATGATCAACGTGGGCAATAATGGCGATGTTTCTGATTTTTTCTGTGGACATATGAAGGGTGGTGAGGCGTAAAGGCGCGCACTATATCATATTGAACAGCATTTCTTGATAATTTCTTTCATTTTTTCGAAGTCAATTATGGCCTGTTTCAGGTTTTTTTATCGGCCAAAATGCTATAATTTTCATTTTACCTCAATAGGAATTAATTATGATTGATGCCATTATGAACCAATTAAAACAGCAAGTAGGCGGTCAGCTTCAGCAAAAAGAAAATGTCAGTAGCGCCGAATTAAACGGGATATTTGATGTGGTGAAACAGGAAACGGCTGAAAAAGTCGGTGAAAATCTGCTTGATCAGGGTCTGGACGGGGTGATGAGTTTATTCAGCAAAAAGGACAACAATAAACAAGCCGATTCCTTACAAGCCTCTATTACAGGCGGTATTGTTGACAGTTTGCAGAAAAAACTGGGTTTTTCAGGCTCTAAGGCCACCGGCATTGTGGCAATCGTTATGCCTTATTTACTACAGTTATTAACGGATAAAAATGCCGAAACCCCGGATGATGACCCTTCACCCATCAAAGATATTCTGGGCGGCAGTCTCGGCAGTA
>CAZLAW010000243.1:0-1616 GCA_964557625.1 uncultured Marinicella sp. | reverse complement strand
ATCCAGGTTCGTGGTGGTGGGCTTTGGTAGAAATAGTTTTGTATGCCGGCAGTGATTTGGGTAGTCAATTTATCAATATGCGCCGGACTTTTAAGGTTTTTCTCATCGTCCGGATTACTGATATAACCCGTTTCAATTAACATGGAAGGCACATCCGGAGATTTTAAGACGATAAAAGCGGCTTGACCAAAACCACGACCGTGTAATTTAACTTTGTTTTTTAAAGCACTGTAAACCGCTTGGCCCGCTTTGTGACTTTCTTCCATGGCCGCATTTTGTGACAGGTCGTAAAGCACTTGTGACAGCATGTCGCGTTTGTCCTCAATTTTAACACCGCCGATGGAATCGGCCTGGTTTTCAGAATCTGCCAACCACTTAGCGGCCTCTGAACTGGCACCGCGTTGCGATAAGACATAAACACTGGCACCATTAACCGATGAACTGTGAAAAGCATCGGCATGAATTGAGACAAATAGATCAGCACGTTGATCACGGGCTTTTTTAAAGCGATCACGTAACTTAATATAATAATCCCCATCACGGATAATCATGGCTTTCATGCCTTTTTGGGCATTGATTTTTTTGGCCAGGGCTTTAGCAATGTTTAAGGTGACATCTTTTTCATAGGTGCCGGATGCGCCAATGGCACCGGGATCTTCACCGCCATGACCGGCATCAATGGCCACCAGGACGTCACGGTTTTCAGGCACCACTTGGGCCACAGTTTTTTGTTCTTGGGTCTGTTTATGGTTAAGATCAACCACCAAACGATGGCCATATTTACCGGTGGGTTTCAGCAGAAAACTTTTCGGTTTAAAGTCTTTTTCCAAATCCAGTACCAAACGAACCCGCTCCTTATTTTCGCTGTAACGAATGCCTTTAATGTCACGATTTTTAGGCAGGTTTAAATTGGTTTTTAAACGGCCGGCTGCAACATCAATCACCACCCTTGGCGGATTGTCTAATTCAAATAGTTTATAGTCGGCCTGGGCACTGATATCGAAGACTGCTCGGGTATGATCGGGTCCGCTCCAGACGCGCACACTTTCGATATCGGCTTTTTGAGCGCCGGCCACAGTGGCCAACATCAAAGCAGATATACAAGTTAATCGCTGTAAAAAAGACATCGCATTCATGAAACAACTCAATAATCAACTAAAGTTTAATAATAAAACCAAACAATATCAAGTGCTTTTTGACTAAAATCAAGGAGATAGACGGTATAACTTATGTGATTGTTAAGGTTCTTTGGTTGTTTTTCCAATCGAAATCTAAGCGCCAGTTCGGCTTGGGCAATACGCCTTCACCCTTAGACGGCCACTCAACCAGAACAATATGCTGCCCATTTAAAATCCATTCGATGTCCAAAAAATACAGCTCCTCAGGATCGCTGAGACGGTATAAATCCATGTGTATAAAGGACTTTTTATCAATCTGATAATGGTTATACAGGGCATAGGTAGGGCTTTTTACCGGCTCAGTAACGCCGGCAGCTTGCAACAAAAGCTGACAAAAGGTGGTTTTACCGGCACCCAAATCACCGCTTAAAAACACCACATCACCGGCTGATAATTGATTCAGGAACTGACTGCTCAACTTTGCCAGATCAGCCAAGT
>CAZLAW010000242.1:0-1654 GCA_964557625.1 uncultured Marinicella sp. | reverse complement strand
CACAGGCCATACCGGCGGCCAAAGTCACCGCATGCTGTTCGGCAATCCCGACATCAAAATAACGTTTGGGAAACAGTTTTGAAAACTCCACCAAACCAGAACCCTCGCGCATGGCCGGGGTAATGGCTGCCAGCTGATTGTCATGGCGCGCCATATCACACAGCCATTGGCCAAAAATCGCCGTATAACTGGGTTTACTGGGTTTGGCTTTCGGCTGCATGCCTTTTTTGGGGTCAAAGGGGGACACCGCATGGTATTTAATCGGATCTTCTTCCGCCGGTTTATAACCTTTGCCTTTTTTAGTGATGATGTGCAGCAGTTTCGGGCCTTTAATGTCTTTGGCGACTTTCAGGGTGTTCACCAGTTGTTCGGTGTCATGGCCATCAATTGGCCCCAGGTGGTGAAAACCAAGCTCTTCGAACAAGGTGTTGGGTACAAACATGCCCTTGGTGTGAATTTCCCAACGGGATAAAAACCGCCATAACCAGGAATTGCGTCGCATCATGCGTTTGGATTTTTCGCGCATACGGTTGTAGGTGCGACCACTGACGATTTTTATCAGCATTTTAGTCAGCGCACCGACATTGGGTGAAATGGACATTTCGTTTTCATTCAGAATCACCAAAATATCGTTATCCACCTCACCACCATGGTTGAGGGCTTCATAGGCCATGCCGGCGGTCATGGCACCGTCGCCAATCACTGCCACACATTGGCGATCTTCACCTTTAATTTGTGACGCCAGCGCCATACCCAAAGCGGCACCGATTGACGTTGATGAGTGACCGACGCCAAAGGTGTCGTATTCACTTTCACAGCGTTTAGGAAAGGGCGCCAGACCATCTTTTTGCTTAATCGTGGTGATGCGATCTTTACGGCCGGTAAGGATTTTATGCGGGTAAGCCTGATGGCCCACATCCCAGACAATCCGGTCATCCGGTGTATTAAACACATAATGCAAAGCCACGGTTAATTCCACCGTACCCAGGCCGGAACCGAAATGCCCGCCACATTGGGCAATGTGATTGATTAAGTAACGGCGCAGTTCATCGGCCACCTGGGGCAGTTTATCCTGATCCACCTGGCGTAAATCTGCCGGAATGGTGATGTTGTCCAGAATGGGGTATTGATTCGTCATCTTTTATTGGTTCTGTGCTTGTTTGCCTTGATTGGCGACCGCTTCCATGGCGGCTTTCAGTTCTTCGGGGTCACCCAGAAATTCACTGTTGATTGGTTTTAAATCATCGTCCAGTTCATACACCAACGGCACACCGGTGGGAATATTAAGTTTTAAAATCTCTTCATCAGATATGTTATCCAAATACTTCACAATCGAGCGTAGTGAATTGCCATGGGCGGCAATAATCAGCCGTTTGCCTTGTTTGATTTCCGGTTCAATCACCTGCTGCCAGTAAGGCATCACCCGTTCCACCGTATCCGCCAGACATTCACCCAAAGGAATCTGGTCTTTACTTAATGACGCATAGCGTCGATCGCCATAGACATTGCGCTCATCATCCCAGTCCAGTTTCGGCGGTGGTGTGGCATAACTGCGGCGCCAGATATGCACCTGCTCATCACCGTATTTAGCCGCTGTTTCGGCTTTATTGAGCCCTTGTAAAGCCCCGTAATGCCGCTCATTCAAACGCCAACT
>CAZLAW010000241.1:0-1672 GCA_964557625.1 uncultured Marinicella sp. | reverse complement strand
ACAATAAAAAACGTGTCTTTATTGCCATGTTACTGACTTTTGGTTTTATGCTGGCTGAGGTTATCGGCGGGATTCTGTCCGGTTCTCTGGCCTTACTGGCTGATGCCGGGCATATGCTCAGCGATGGTGTTTCTTTACTGCTGTCCTGGCTGGCTTTTATTTACAGCGACAAACAGGCCGACTTTAAACGCACTTTTGGCTGGCATCGTTTTCAGACTTTAGCCGCCTTTGTGAATGGCTTGAGCTTACTGGTGATTGCAGTCTGGATTATCTGGGAAGCAGTATGGCGGTTTTATCAACCGGTCGAAGTGATGGCCAAACCCATGTTTGTGATTGCGGTATTGGGTCTGTTGGTCAATGTCATCGTCTTTAAAATCTTACAAGGTGGTGATCACGAGAACCTGAACCTGAAAAGCGCCATGATTCATGTGATGGGGGATTTACTGGGCTCGGTGGCAGCGATTCTGGCAGCCGTGCTTATTTATTTATTCGCCTGGCATTGGGCCGATCCGTTATTATCGCTTCTTGTCGCGTTGTTGATTATGCGTTCGGGCTGGTTTGTGGTTAAAAAAGCCACCCATATCCTCCTTGAAGGCTCTCCCCAAGCCATAGATATCGATGCCGTTAAAAACAAAATCATCGCTGAAATCAAAACCGTCACCGACGTCCATCATGTGCATACCTGGTCATTAACCAATGACAAGCACCTGATGTCTTTACACATAAAAGTTGTTGAGCATATGGACGATTATGATGTCTTGAAAAAAACCAAAGAACTGATTCTGCACAATTTCCCGGTTTTTCACACCACCATTCAGATTGAGCACCTGGATTGTCCGGATGACGGCTGTTGTTAAGCCGAGTTCCTTAATTCTTAATAACCTGCATGTTACAATGGTTAATTTAATTTAAGGGATCAACAATATGAAAATAAAAGCCGCCGTGGCCTGGGAAGCAGGCCAGCCTTTACAGATTGAAGAGATAGATTTAGCCGGCCCAAAGGCCGGTGAAGTTTTAGTTAAAATGGTTGCTACCGGGGTTTGTCATACCGATGCTTACACCTTATCCGGTGACGATCCGGAAGGTCTGT
This sequence comes from uncultured Marinicella sp., assembly GCA_964557625.1. GTDB lineage: Bacteria > Pseudomonadota > Gammaproteobacteria > Xanthomonadales > Marinicellaceae > Marinicella. The sequence goes on along the minus strand of CAZLAW010000241.1, from coordinate 582 downwards.
TTCCGGTGGTGCTCGGCCATGAAGGTGGTGCCATTGTGGTCGATACAGGTCCGGGGGTAACTTCTGTGCAAAAAGACGACCATGTTATCCCCCTGTATACACCGGAATGTGGTCAATGTAACTTCTGCACATCTGGTAAGACAAATTTATGTCAGGCGATTCGCGAAACCCAAGGTAAAGGCCTGATGCCCGATGGCACCAGTCGCCTCTCAAAAAATGGTGAAATGATTCATCATTATATGGGTACATCGACCTTTGCCGAATATGCCGTGGTGCCTGAAATTGCACTGGCCAAAATCAACAAACAAGCGCCTTTGGATAAAGTCTGCTTACTCGGTTGTGGCATCACAACCGGCATCGGTGCGGTACACAACACCGCCAAAGTCGAACCCGGCTCCACGGTGGCTGTTTTCGGTCTGGGCGGTATTGGTTGTGGCGTCATTCAAGGTGCGGTCCTGGCCGGAGCCAAGCGTATTATCGGTATCGACATTAATCCGGATAAGTTTGAATTCGCCCGACAAATGGGCGCCACTGATTTTATCAACCCCAAAGACCATGACGCCCCGATTCAGGATGTGGTGA
>CAZLAW010000240.1:0-1676 GCA_964557625.1 uncultured Marinicella sp. | reverse complement strand
TAAATTACAGGCTTTTCAATGGTTGCCTCGGGTGTACACCTCGGCATTACATTGTTCAGGTTTACGTCATGTTATGGAGCGAGTGGCATTATTATTGGAACGGGCCAATATGGAATTTACCGCCAATCAGCTCACCAATGTGCTTAATGAAGCGTATAAGGCGCATCAGCCGCCTTTGGTTCAGGGTTTAAGTTCTCAGTTGAAATATGCACATCCGGGCGGCCATCATCCGATGCGTATTATCATTCACGGTAAACGGGTGGATAAATTACCCGATTCATATAAGCGTTATTTGGAAAACACCTTTCGTGAGGCGTTTGATTTAAAAGGTATTCCGTTGGTGCTGCAATTTAAAGCCGGTCGTAATCCTTTTGCACAAAAAAGTAAACGCAAAGATGATTACCCATCACGTCGTAAAAAAGATTCACGCTAATATTTAACCGGCACACTGTTAAACGCGTTTCATGGTGCTAAAATAGCGCTTTTTGCCGAGCAATCAAGTATGTCTCAATCAGCTAAAATTTTAGACGGTAAACAGGTTTCGCTGGCACTTCAAAAGTCCATAACAGAACAGATTAAAAAACGTGTCGCAGCCGGTTTTGATGCCCCCGGATTGGCCGTCATTTTAGTCGGTAACGACGAGGCATCGGCGGTCTATGTGAATCATAAAATAAAAGCCTGTGAACGCACCGGTATTGTTTCACAGTCTCACCATTTACCCCGACAAACCTCAGCCGTGGCGCTATATAATTTAATCGATGAATTAAATCATGATCCCAAAGTGCACGGTATTTTGGTGCAATTACCGTTGCCTGAGCATATTGATGAAACTGAAGTGACCAATCGCATTAATCCGAGAAAGGATGTGGATGGCTTTCACGCCATCAATGTCGGCCACTTGGCTTTGCGACAACCCGGTTTACGGCCCTGTACCCCGCGCGGTGTGATTACCTTATTGCATCATTATGGTATAGACCCAAAGGGTCATCATTGTGTCATTGTCGGTGCGTCGAATATTGTCGGTCGTCCGTTATTGTTAGAGATGCTCTTTGCCGGAGCCACGGTTACCAGCTGCCATCGCTTTACCCGTGATCTTGCTCATCATGTGGCCCAAGCGGATATTGTTTGTGTCGCCGTGGGTAACCCCGAGGTGGTTAATGCTGAATGGATTAAGGAAGGTGCAATCGTCATTGATATCGGCATCAACCGATTAGCAGACGGCCGCTTATGTGGTGATGTGGATTTTGATGTGGCAAGCAAAAAGGCCGCCTGGATCACGCCGGTACCCGGTGGTGTTGGCCCCATGACTGTGGCCACCTTAATGCAGAACACCTACGAAGCCAGTTTATTGGTTTGATTCATTTTTTGACTCTGCTGTTGTTGTTTCTTCTCCTTGAGAGGATTTTTGTTCAACTTTATCAGCAATGGCATTCATGGCACGGTCAAATAAAGGCACCTGATCTAATTTAACGGCAATACCCGTTCTCAAATCATCGGCAATTTCATCGACACTTTTATCAGTGACTTTTATGCCTCGCGCATTAACAAACAAACGTTTGTTACTGATTGGGCTGATCCATGATAATTTTGCGCGGATATTACCATTCTGGTCGGCATCAACAAACTCAATCCAATCACCCCCGGCTAATTTCTCCGCCTGCTTAAAATATTCATCT
>CAZLAW010000239.1:0-1708 GCA_964557625.1 uncultured Marinicella sp. | reverse complement strand
TTTTCTTAATCTCAGGACTTGTTTGGCTAAAGCGGCGTCAGTTACCACCTGGCCATGCCAAACGGTTTTAATTAAGTGGTCTTTTGTTAAAATTTCACCTTGATTTTCGACCAGTTCTAACAGCAGGTGATAGGCTTTGGTGTTGATGGCTTGTTGTTTATTTTTGTAATATAAAGCCTGCTGATTTCGAGATAGATGAAAATCTAAAAAATGATATTCTTGTGCCTTTTGTGCATCCATAGATTTTATTTAATCACCACACCAGAGTGAACCATTAACCTATTGTACACATTTTCAATAATTTATTTAGGATAATTACTGTATGACTTAGCAATCACTCATGGTTACAGCATGATACCAATTTTCTTACCAGGCACAGCACAATGACTCACTTATATGACAACAACTTTGACACCCTTTTTCTCACCCATAATACCGTGAACGCACAAGGCGACATCAAAACAAAGCCCAAAGATTTTAAAGTGATTGAACACCATCAAGTGGACTTCACCGGAAGCGGCGAACACCTGTGGTTTAATATTGAGAAAACCAACAGCAACACCGCCTGGGTGGCGACCCAATTAGCCAGTGCCTGTAAAGTGCCTGCTCGACAAGTCGGCTTTGCCGGGATGAAAGACCGCCATGCAGTGACGCAACAATGGTTTAGTGTGCAGTTACCCAAGATCTCAGACATTGAGTTGATCAAAGACAAACTACCCGATGAGATAACAATTCTTGAACACCATTGGCATCAGTCTAAAATCAAAACCGGTCAATTAAAATTCAATGAGTTTCAACTGGTGGTCCGAAATATTCGAGGTAATCAGGCTGATATTGAATACAATATTATCCAGATTAAAAAACAAGGTGTGCCCAATTATTTTGGTCCGCAGCGATTTGGCCATGGTCTCAATAATATCCAACAAGCCAAGGACTGGTTTGCCGGCAAAATCCGCATCAACAATAAAAAACTGCGTGGTATTTTAATCTCTACGGCTCGCAGTCAAATCTTTAATCTGATTGTCGCCGAACGTATTCGCCGACGAATTTGGGATCAGGTGATACCCGGTGATATTGTGCAACTGGACGGAAGTCATTCCTGGTTTTCCGCCAGTGATGCCACAGAGACCGAATTAACCGAACGCCTGGCGGCTTTTGATATTCACTTAACCGCGGCCCTGTGGGGCGAAGACGCAGTACAAAGCAATGAGCAATGTGCCGAGCTTGAAAACAGCATCGCTGACACCCAACCTGAGTATCAATCCGGTTTTATCAGTCACCGTGTTAAACAAGATCGTCGTGCAATACGAATTTGCCCCAATGATTTTAGCCACCAATGGCATGACGATACGCTGCATCTAAATTTCAAACTAAAACCCGGTGCCTACGCCACCTGTGTATTACGAGAGCTTATTCAAATCCGGACATGAAAATTAAATCTTGAGACAAAATTTGAATGCTGTTATTCCGATTCGAAGCAATGGCAAAACGCGGGCTATCAGCGCTAACACCAGCCAAAGAAATTATGCTGCTGATACCGAAACCGGTATCCGTAAGCACCTTGGTATCAAAAGATGTTCCGTGGGTGTTTAAACTTATATTGATTATGCCTGTCTGGTCACCGACACTGACCACATCCAAACGGTTGTTCTTATCAAAATCAATCAATGCCAAATCTTTGATAATCTGCTCACGTTGTGTGATTAAT
>CAZLAW010000238.1:0-1711 GCA_964557625.1 uncultured Marinicella sp. | reverse complement strand
AACCGTACCGGCAAAGGCCGGTAGCAGTGTCTTTAAACTGATAGTTTTAGCATGAAAGATTTAATGATTCAGTATTGAGTGTCAAATATTATTAAACTATAGAAACCCGTGGTGCATTTAGGACGAATAAAAATAAATACTGTCATATCGACCGAGCGGAGCGAGTGGAGATATCTCCCATTGGTAGAAATTTGTCGCAAAATTGAGGAGATTCCTCCATGCGCTACGCTTAGTCGGAATGACATAACGTTTTTTGGAGGTAAAACCATCTTAATTTTCCAAAAATCACTCCAAATGCACCACGGGTTATAGAAGTATTATTACTTACAGTGTATATTATATTCATGGCATATTTAATTAAAAAATCAATTAAAGATCCTTTAATCAGACAAAATGTTTCTTGGGAAGAGCGCTGGAAAAGTGATGATTTAGGTTTAATAACCTGCTGGGAACAAGTTCGATTATTAGCACAAAACAATCCATCGATTTCACAAAAGGCCAAAAATAATGAACTTCCAATATTACCTTGGAAAGGTGGTTATTCAATAAAAATTCAAAAATACAAATGTTTACCCTATTACTATTTAGCAATGCTTCAGGGACTGCAAGGAAAAGATTTGAATATAAATTTACAAAAAGAGATCAAATTAACTTGTGCCAAAACCGGTATGACCACTATTTTTACCACTGATACAAACCTGCATACGAATGATTAATAGTTTTACGGCTTTTGACTTCGAAACAGCTAATGACAAAAAGTCTTCTATTTGCCAAGTTGGATTTGTACGATTTGAAAATGGGATAATCATGGAAAAATGGTCTTCATTAGTTAATCCGGAAGATGACTTTCATTCAAAGAATATTGCAATACATGGCATTCGACCTGAAAATGTTATTAACTGTCCAACATTTCCGGACATATTCCCAATCATTAAAGAAAAACTGACAACAAATATCTCAATATCACATACAAACTTTGACCCCTTAGCTCTTGAGGATTCTATTCGAAGATATAACTTGTCACTGTTTCCATATCAGTGGTTAGACAACTGTGAAGTTGCCAGAAATGTTTGGCCTCAATTCAGAAGTCACAGTTTAAATTCTTTATTCAAAAAACTTAATCTGCCTAATTATCAAGCTCATGATGCATTAGACGACGCCATTATTTGTGGTCATATTTTTATTTCCGCCATCAAAGAGAATAAAGCGCATGTTGAAAAACTAACAAAGAGCTTGAACCTAAGAGATACCAACAAATTAAAACCTAAAAGAGTCAATAAAATTAAAGGGCACAGTGATTTTTTTTCAAAAATCATGAGAAAACAAGTTTCTGTAAAAGCTAATCCAAGTGGTCATTTATCTGGTAAGCATATTGTATTCACAGGTAATCTATCCATTTCCAGAAAAGAGGCCGCTCAGTTAGCCGCAGACGTAGGTTGCACCATTAAATCCGGCATTACTAAATCAACAAATTATTTGGTAGTTGGAGAACAAGACTTAACTTTAACCAAAGGCAAAAAGCGAAGCTCAAAGCAGCGTAAAGCGGATGACTATATCGCTAAAGGAATCCCAATTAAAGTATTATCTGAAAAGCAATTCTTAGAATTAATTGATTCGATAGAATAAAACCAATACTTCAAACAAATGGTGCCCGGTGGCGGAATCGAACCACCGACACGGGGATTTTCAATCCCCTGCTCTACCGACTGAG
>CAZLAW010000237.1:0-1727 GCA_964557625.1 uncultured Marinicella sp. | reverse complement strand
TGATGCCAAAGATGATTTACATGCCTTACTGGATTTATCGCCACCGCATGTGTCCTATTATCAGCTGACTTTAGAGCCGAACACGCTTTTTGCGGTGAAGCCACCGGACGGGATTCCGAGTGAAGGTCTGCAGCAGGATATGTATTTTCAGGGTCAGGAGATATTGGCAGACGCAGGTTTCCAACAATACGAAGTCTCGGCCTATGCCGGTCAAAATAACCCCGCTGAGCATAACCTCAATTACTGGCGATTTGGTGATTACCTCGGCATCGGCGCCGGTGCGCACAGTAAAATTACCCAAGGGCATAACAGAGAAATCATACGATTGGTGAAACAAAAGCATCCTCAGATGTATCTCAATAAAGTGCGCGAAAACCAACGCATAATCGAACAAAAAACCCTGAGCAAAGATGATTTGTTGTTTGAGTTTTTATTGAATCATGTGCGCTTAAAAGAACCGATTTCATTTAACCGTTTTAGCCAGCGAACCGGCTTACCGGTGACCAGCCTAACAACATTGTTTAAGCAATCAGTTCCTGAAAGCTGGTATCAACTCTATGAACAATCAATCGCCTTAACCGAGACCGGTTTCTTGAACAGCGACAGTATTTTACAACAGCTCCTGTAAAAAGTTTACATGGCTCAGTAGAACAGTCATGTTCCACGTTGAAAACAAACCATTATAAATTTGCCAACTTTTTGATGGTTTATTGTAGCTGCTGGGCAAGTCTCACATCAGGGTTTAGCATGAGCGAACAAGCAAGCTTTTATCATAAAAACTCTTTTAAAAATAATAACCGCAGGAGCTGCAGCCACATAATACATACGCCCAAGCAAGTTAATTTGAAAGCATTTGTCTGTTTCTGTAAGGTAAAAATTTAAGCGCATCTATTCTCTGTGTACTCTGTGCCTCTTGGGCTAATAACAAAATTCATCAATACCAAATTTTAGAAGTGTTTTATCCGTTTTATCTGAGCACAAAGAACACCTGTAATGATCAAGTTTTTGATGGGCAGAGCCCATCCTACGGTACTTTTTCAACTGATTGCTCGTAGCCCGAAAATATGAAGCAGGATTATAATGGCGAGCCAATAAAGTTTATTCGTCATAAAACTCGACAACGCCGGTGGAAATATTATAACAGGCACCGACAATCTCTAATTTCCCCGAGCCCAGGGCATCTTCCAGAATATCCGATGAAGCCAATAATTGATCCACAGACTTTAAGACATTGGCTTTGACTGCCTGGGTGACGGTGACATTGTCCACACCGGCCAGGTCGGTTAATGGCGTCACCGCCGGTTTTATGCGCCGGACAATGGATTGAATATGATGGGAAACGGCGCCCGGTTGTTTAATGTCATTTAAGGTAGCGGTGACCGCACCACATTCGGTGTGCCCCATGACCACCACCAAGGGTGTGCCAAATTCAGCCACGGCAAATTCAATACTGCCGATTAAGGAGGGTGCCACGATATTACCGGCCACCCGAATCACAAATAAATCGCCCAAACCCTGATCAAACACCAGTTCCGCCGGTGCGCGTGAATCTGAACAGCCTAATATCACTGCAAACGGCTTTTGTCCCTGCGTCAGTTCCATGCGCTTTTGACCGCTGATTTCGCCACTGGGGCTCTGATGTTCGTCAATAAAGCGTTGGTTGCCGGCTTTCAGTTTCGCCAGGGCTTGCTGGGCTTTTTTCATAGCATGGACTGGTGTGAAAGGGC
>CAZLAW010000236.1:0-1761 GCA_964557625.1 uncultured Marinicella sp. | reverse complement strand
CATCAGTTGGTTCATTTTCTGGACGTATTCGGCGGGGTTTTTGAGTTGGCCGCCTTCGGCGAGGAGGGCTTGTTCGTACAACAGTTCGGACCATTGTTTAAACTGCTCGTCGTTATCCATGTTTTCAATGTGTTTCACCAGCGGATGGTTGAGATTCACTTCCAGCGCCGGTTTCTGGCCGGGCATGGCCTGGCCGGCTTGTTCCATCAGTTTTTGCATGTGGATGGCCATGGCGTGTTCGTCCATGACCAGGCAACTGGCAGAATTCACCAGACGGGTTGAGGCGGTGACTTCGCTGACATGATCTTTAAGCTGTTCTGACAGCTTTTTCAGAAAGTCTTTGTCTTCTTCAGAGGTTTTATCTTCCTGATCCTTGTCTTCTTCACCCAGGTCAATTTTACCTTTGGCCACGGACTGGAATTGTTTGCCGTCATATTCCTGGACATGGCCCATCATCCATTCGTCGATACGGCTGTGCATCAGCAGAACTTCGATGCCTTTTTCTTTGAATTTCTCTAAGTGCGGCGAGTTTTTCGCGGCCGCATAAGATTCGGCTGTGATAAAATAAATTTTATCCTGCTTGTCCTGCATGCGACTGATGTAATCATCCAGCGAGACATTCTCGGTGGCATCGTCATTGTGGGTGGAGGCAAAGCGCAATAATTTCAACACCGCTTCGCGGTTGGAGAAATCTTCCACCACGCCTTCTTTTAAGGTGTCGCCGAATTCTTTCCAGAATGTGCCATAGACTTCGCTGTCGTTGGTTTTCTTTTTCAACATGCCCAAGACACGTTTAACCAAACCTGAGCGGATTTTTTTCAGTAACGGGTTATCCTGTAAGGTTTCGCGTGAGACATTTAAAGGCAAATCGTTGGAGTCCACCACACCTTTAACGAAGCGTAAGTAATTGGGCAACAGTTCTTTCGAGGCATCGGTGATAAAGACCCGTTTAATGTACAGTTTTAAGCCTTCGCGGTCATCGGGATTCTGGAACATGGCGAACGGGGCTTTTTTCGGTACGTACAACAGATTGCTGTAACTTTGCGTGCCTTCGATGTGGTTATGGGTCCAGAACGCCGCTTCATTAAAATCATTGCTGATTTGTTTGTAAAACGCCTGATAATCCTCATCTTTGAGCTCACTTGGGTTTTTCTTCCACATCGCAGTGGCGTCATTAACCACTTCATACTCAGGCTCTTTGGCCGGCTTGTCATTGCCGTCTTCGTCCTTTTCAGGATAAATGACTTCCAGCATTTTAATCGGGAAAGCCACATGCTCGGAGTATTTTTTAATTAAAGAACGCAGGCGGTGGTTGTCGGCGAACTCCGCTTCGTCGTCTTGTAAATGTAAGATGATTTCGGTGCCGTGGCTGTCTTTGCTGATGGGTTCAATGGTGTAATCGTTTTTACCGTCTGAACGCCAATGCCAGGCCTCATCGGCTTCGGCACCTGCTTTACGGGTTTTGATTTCAACTTCTTTAGCGACGATAAACGAGGCGTAAAAACCGACCCCGAACTGGCCGATTAAGTTGGCATCTGCTTGGTCTTTTTTAGCGATGGATTCGAGGTATTTTTTGGTGCCGGAGTTGGCGATGGTGCCGATGTTTTCAATCAGTTCATCGTGACTCATGCCAATACCGTTGTCAGAAACGGTGATGGTTTTGGCCTCTTTGTCAAAATCCACCTTAATGTGCAAATCTTCGGCGTTGAGGTCTTTGTTTTTAATCGCTTCAAAGCGCAATTTATCGCAGGCATCAGAAGC
>CAZLAW010000235.1:0-1838 GCA_964557625.1 uncultured Marinicella sp. | reverse complement strand
CCCGGACAGCAAGTGTTTAATGCCATTGTGGCTTTAATCACGGTGGCTTTGGGTGTTTATCTGACCATCGATATGAATCCCACCGTGATTTGGCTGTTTTTCGCATTATCCTTGTTATTAGGCTTCCTGATGACCTTGCCCATTGGCGGTGCCGATATGCCGGTGGTGATTTCTTTGTACAACGCCATGACCGGCTTGGCGGTGTCTTTTGAAGGTTTTGTGCTACAAAATGAAGCCATGATTATCGCCGGTATGCTGGTCGGTGCCGCCGGTACTTTACTAACCAAACTGATGGCCAAAGCCATGAACCGCAAACTCAGTGCGGTGCTGTTTAAAACCATGGGCGCCGGTGGCGGCGATGCCATTGCCGGTGATATGAAAGAAATCGAAGCCCAGGATGCCGCCATCCAGATGGCCTTTGCCGACCGCGTCATTATTGTCCCCGGTTACGGCATGGCGGTTGCTCAGGCTCAGCACAAACTCTGGGAAATGACCGAAATGCTGCTCGATCGCGGCGTTGATGTAAAATTCGCCATTCATCCGGTAGCCGGCAGAATGCCCGGACATATGAATGTCCTGCTGGCCGAAGCCGGCGTACCATATGATCTCATTGAAGACATGGAAGACATCAATTCACAGTTCCACCAGACCGATGTGGCGCTGGTGATTGGTGCCAACGATGTGGTCAATCCGGTGGCCAAAACCGACCCGCAAAGCCCGATTTACGGCATGCCAATTTTACATGTGGATGAAGCCAAAAACTCCATCGTCATCAAACGCGGCAAAGGCACCGGCTTCGCCGGCATCCAGAATGCCCTGTTCTTCGCTGACAATAACCGCATGTTGTATGGCGATGCCCAGGATGCCATTGGCAGGTTGATTCAGGGTTTGAAGGCGCTGTAAAGCTTGGTTGTTTTTATTTATGGCTTCTTTTGTTGGGTGCCTGGACTTTGCTTGATTTTTTGAAGCTGGTTGTCTTCGTGTCTAAATATTGATGGATATCTGCACTCAGGCCTGCCTGGTCAATAAAATTTAAGGCGGGTCTTGCTTGTTGATTGGACGAAAGCGCATTGATGTGCTGATTGGCTTGTTGTCTTTTTATAAAGACATGTTGATACGAATTTGATGCGTTTTTTGCCATTGACTCTTTTTTCGTTTGGTCATCTGCCTGGGTTTTTTGATCAGGCAGCAACCAGCAATATCCACATAAGCTGATTAGCCCAGCCACCACGATCGATATGCCTAATTTCATATTAATGCTTAACTAAACCTCAGGTCACCACCCTCCATGGTGGTGCCCAGCCCCTGACTTAAGATGCAAAAAAGAGTTATAAAATAAAGTCCCTTTGTGTATTAAGTGGTCGGAGTAACCAAATCCTCTCACTTAATCTGAAAAAGTGAGAGAATATTTAGGTTAAATTCACTTATAAACAAACTATTAAAAAGAACAGGAGAAAATTATGCCAAATACTAAATCGCCCAAAACCACGTCTTATCGAATTTGTAAAACTGATAATAAAAACCACTTAAATGGCATTATCATATTGACTGATTTTGAAGATAATACGGGTCTTGCCGTTGTTTATGTCAGTGAGTTAAGGCCACGTATTAAAAATACGGTCTGGCATGTCAGTGCTGAATTTATCGAATATGATGAAACCCATCAGGTCTGGAAAACACGCTTTCCTCATAATCGATATAACGAAGAAAAACAGGAATGGATTTTTAAAGTAATTTCAAGCAGAGAAGCGGGTCCTCCAAATAGCCCCTCTAAAGACTATCCAGACAATGGAGAACATTATGAAAAGTATATCGAATATAAATTCATCAATATAGTT
>CAZLAW010000234.1:0-1897 GCA_964557625.1 uncultured Marinicella sp. | reverse complement strand
ATAATTTTCCATACCGGCCTTATCATCGTTAATGGCCGGAAAATAGTTCCAAACACGAATCAGCTGTGGAAAGCCGGCACCTTGACTGGCCTGAAAGGCATCATCATAAACATCACTGACCACCTGACTTAAGTCAGCTGAGTGACTGTTATAAACCCGCACCATAAAATGTTCACTTTGTATGACCAAACGGTCTTTTGTGCGCTCAATGCGGGCCTTTGCAGCGCTGTCCTGCCAAATTTCCTGATAATGGGGTGATTGTGCCAATACTTCAAAAGGCAAAACGATTGTGCTGTCGTCAGGTTTAGCCTGATTTAAGTAACTAAATTGAATCAGCGGATGAGCCTTTAATTCAGAACTGACCCGCAATTGTTCACTATGTAAACCGGTTTTTTTCATGTAACTTATTGAAATCTATGGCGTTTAATAAAAAACCGCCAGATAATGAGCAATCGCCTATTATGATAAAAACGGACCACGATAACAAGACAGATTATGGCAAATCATGTTATCAATCGTTAAGTCATCGGTTTTAGGCTGCTTTACTTGAATCTTTGTGCAATGCCGGAATTGATGATTTACAATAAGCATTTTTTATTTGCAAAAACCCATGGCGCTGCAATTTCAAAATACATTAACCGGCGAAAAAGAAACGTTTGTCCCATTAGATGAAAATCGGGTCACAGTCTATCTCTGCGGTCCCACGGTTTATAACTATGCCCATATCGGCAATGCCCGACCGGCGGTGGTTTTTGACGTGCTGAACCGCTTATTAAGACTACATTATCCGGAAGTTATATTTGCCCGAAACATCACCGATGTGGACGATAAAATAAATAAACAATCGCAACAAAGCGGCCAGTCCATACGCACCATTTCTCAAAAATATGCCCGGGCCTATAACGAAGATTTGGCTGCATTAAATGTCTTGCCACCGGATATTGAGCCGCATGCCACCGAGCATATTGCTGAAATGATAGTCATGATTAAGACCTTAATTGATAAAGGTCATGCCTATGAACAAGACGGTCATGTTTTGTTTGATGTCACCACCTATCCCGAGTACGGCCAATTGTCCAAGCGTGATCTGGACGATATGCGTGCCGGCGCCCGTGTTGATGTCGCCGATTATAAGAAAAACCCCGGTGATTTTGTCTTGTGGAAACCCTCTGCAGATGATTTACCCGGCTGGGACAGTCCCTGGGGTCGTGGCCGACCCGGTTGGCACATTGAGTGTTCGGCCATGGCAGCCAAACACCTGGGGCGGGTCATTGACATCCATTGTGGCGGTCAGGATTTAATTTTTCCGCACCATGAAAATGAAATTGCGCAAAGTTGTTGTGCCAATGACGAACCCTTGTTTGCCCGCTATTGGTTACATAATGGTTTTATTACCATGAGCGATCAAAAAATGTCCAAATCCCTGGGCAACATTGAATTAATTCGCGACGTTCTCAAACAACATAATGGCGAAGTGGTGCGCTGGGTTTTGCTCAATGCCCATTACCGACAATCAGTGAACTGGTCTGAAAAGAGCATCAACCAGGCCCGGAAAACCCTGGATCGACTGTATCGAATACTGGCAGATTTTGCTCATATAAAGGCTCAGCCACAAGCCCCTGATGCACAATTGGTGGCGGCGCTAAATGATGATTTAAACACCCCGCAAGCCTTCGCCCGTCTAATTGCATTGGCCAAAAATTTGCAAAAAAACACCGACCCCGAGCAACAGGCCACAGGCAAAGGTCAGCTCCTGGCATCGGCTGAATTATTGGGCGTTTTACAAAGCGACCCGCAGCAATGGTTTGATGACAAGCAATCAACCAGTGATGATTTAAAAGAAACTGTCGAGCAATTAATTCAAGAACGTGAAACCGCCAGAAAAAACAAAGATTGG
>CAZLAW010000233.1:0-1919 GCA_964557625.1 uncultured Marinicella sp. | reverse complement strand
TTACGAACTGGCTGAACTTGTGCAATATTACAAGTTTCAAGAAAAAGTAGCAGAATTATGGGAGAACTTGTTTCCGGGACGCGTTATTCGTGTCGATTATGAACAAATTATTGAACAAACGGAACAACAAATTCGAAAGCTGCTTAATTTTCTAAGTTTATCTTTTGAAGCTGAGTGTTTAACATATTACAAAACCAAGCGCATTATTGGCACCGCCAGTGCTGGACAAGTCACACAGAAAATATATAAAAAGGGCATTGGTTATTATAAAAATTATGGTGCTGCACTTGAACAATTGGATTATTTGCTCAAACTACCTTTTGGAACAGAAATAATCACATGACACATGAACATTGGTCGAATTACTGGGCAAGTGGAATACAAACTTCTTTGCCGCAAGACTTTAAAAATAATTATGATGGTGAAATTTACCAGTTTTGGGAACAGGTAGTTGCTGATATTCCGTCCGGTGGGCGTATTCTTGATGTGTGCACTGGCAACGGGGCCGTGGCCTTATTGCTGGCAAAAATTGCAGTTGCAACAGGAAGGGAGTTTATAATAACGGCTGTTGACATCAGTGAAATTAATACAAAGCACATTAAACAGAACAATCCGACAACTCACACGGATATGATTGAATTTATCAGTGGGCATGCGGTGGAAGATCTCAATAAATTTATAGCACCGCAACAGGACATGATTGTGAGCCAATTCGGCCTTGAATACAGTGATTTGACTCGTAGTGCGTATGCCCTGTCACAAGTTATTAAACGGCAAGGTTATCTGGTTTTTATTACTCATAATGTGAACGGCGATATTATTCACTATATGAATAAAGAAAAGCGGATTTATGAATGGTTGCATAAAATCGGCTTGATAAAAAATTGTATTGATTATTTCGATAACAAAATAACTGCCAATCAATTAATTGTTTTAATCAGAAATGTGATTAATAATCATCAACCACCTGATGACTTTCAGGGTCAAGCCCTGTTTGCTGAATGGGTAAATTTTATTGGTCATATTAGAGGTCTAGATCCCTATGGTTTGAATCAAGGAAAACAGTCCATAATATACTTTATAAAGCAACACCTGGCTGCCGAAAAAAGGCAGCAGGACATGCTTCGGGTCGCCGATAAGCTGACACATAAAAAATGGTACCAACCATTGTTGGATTCAGGCTTTACTTTAATTAATAAAGCTGAAGTTATTTACCGGGAACGTTACAAAATGGGGACAGCTTATAGAATGCAAAATAAATGATTGTAATCGTATATAAAATTATTTAAGGTAGCAAATTCGTAAAACAAAGGAAAACAATGAAGTTAACTATATTACTGCTATCTATTTTAGCCCTCGCTGCTTGTACAAATAAAAAACAACCTGATGATGTGGTTGCTGTTAAAGTGGGTGATGAATATTATCAGGTTGATCAAGCTGCAGCCAGATCTTTAGAAGATAAGACAGAAGATCGTGTTATGTGCACAAGACGCTCTGTGGTTGGTTCAAACCGGAAACAAAAAGTATGCACAACTGTGACTGAAATGGAGCGCGAGCGATCTGAAGCCAGACGGGTGATTGACAAGAACAATCAGATCAGAAACGGACGACTGGCTGCTGAAAAGCAAGGTAACTAAATAAATCAGCTCTGATAAAGGTCATTTAGGCCTCTTTCGGAGCTGATTCTATTCCTTATCCTAAATAGCTCTCTTTTGTTTTGAGTTCAATATAATATAATTATATTAACCGATGAATTAAATCGACATTTATGATTTTTTGTTTGGGGGTTGTCATCCGGTTGGCTTTAACGATGGCTTTTAAGGATTTGAGTGCCTCTTCAAAATCATCATTAACCACAAGATAGTCCGCTTTGTGATGATGTTTTAATTCGCTGATGGCTTTATCCATGCGGTGTGAAA
>CAZLAW010000232.1:0-1970 GCA_964557625.1 uncultured Marinicella sp. | reverse complement strand
AAAACCAAGCCTTCAACGCCCTCTTATTCTTATACAATAAAGTGCTCGATATTTCGCTTGAAAATAAAAATATCAACGCCCTCAGAGCCAAACAACGTGTGCACCTGCCCACTGTTTTAAGCCCCAGGGAAGTGAAACATTTACTCGATCAATTTAACGACAACATCTATAAACTCATCACCCAAACCATTTATGGTTGTGGCTTAAGAATATCTGAAGCCATGAATTTGCGCATTAAAGATTTAGATTTTGACTACAATCGCATGATTATTTGGGACAGTAAGTCATTAGATGACAGGTCATTACCTATGCCACAGCGGTTAATTGAGCCGTTTAATCAATTGATAGCTAAAAATAAAATCGCTCATGATTTAGACTTATCCAAGGGCTACGGAACCGTTGAACTGCCCAATGCACTAAAACGCAAATACCCAAATGCCGACAGAGAATTTAAATGGCAGTATCTTTTCCAAATGAACAACGTGTCGAAAGACCCTAAAACAGGAATAATGAGAAGACACCATGTGTTAGAAAGCACGTACAACAGAAACCTAAAAAAAGCGGTTATCAAGTCCGGAATTAATAAGAAAATCACCGCTCACACACTCCGTCATTCCTATGCGACGCACTTATTACAAGCCGGCATCGACGTCAGAACCATTCAGGAACTTCTGGGACATAAAAATCTGGAGACAACCATGATTTATACCCATGTGGTTAAGGAATTAAGTCAAAAGAATCGATTTAGCCCACTAGATTACATATAAGCACCGTAGGATGGGCTTCGTCCATCAAAAACCAATTAATACTTTTCGCTTTAGCATTGTGATGGGCAGAGCCCATCCTACAACTGCAGATTATGCATTCCCACGCGGCGCATGGGAATGAGTTATCTGTCATCTTATTTATACGGATTCTCATAGCCCTCAGGCTGGTTCTTAAATCGGCGGTGAACCCAGAGGTATTGTTCGGGGTGTTTTTGGATTTGGTGTTCGAAGAGTTGGTTGATTTGCGCCGATGCCGCGGCTTCATCCACATCCCCCAGGTTGCTCATTTCGGGGAGAATTTCGATGTGCCATTGGTTGGGGCCGTGGCGAAAGCAGAACCAGGGGACGACTTTGACGCCTTTTTGGGCGAGGTTTTGGGTGCCGGTGGTGGTGGCGGCGGGGCGGCCAAAAAATTGAGCGAATTTGACTTTGTAGGAGAAATTCTGATCCGGGGCGTAATAGACGGGATGGCCTGACTTGATTGACTGTAATAAAGATCGGATGTTTTTTTTATCGATGACTTTTTCAACAAATCCCAGCCGGGCTTGTTCTAAATGGGCTTCTAAGTCTTTGTTATTATGTTGGCGTGCCAGCATATGGCCCACCGGTAAGTTCAAATCGGCTAATTTTTTATTCAAGCCGCGAATACCCCATTCGATGGAAGTGGTGTGGCAACTAAGCAGTAAGCAGCCATTGCCTTGCTGTAGCACTGTTTCCAGATGTTCAAATCCGGAAAAAGTAAACCGATTCATGGTGCCAGCAGATAAGCCCTTGGGCTGAAACCATAAGGCCGCCAACATTTCAGTGACGCCTTGACCGGTGGCGATGAGGTTGGCTTTCAGTAAGGCTTTGGGATCTTTATAATCAGGAAAACACAGGTCTATATTTATGGCGGCAATGCGGCGCCGGCGGTTTGGGAGCCAATAGAATAAGCGACCAAGCATGCGACCACCGGCCAACTGCCAGCTTAAGGGCAAACGGCAAAATAATTTTGCCAGCGTGACATTAATTTTGGTCTTTACGCTGTTGAAGCTCATAGAGTTTTGCGTATTTTAAGTATGCATAATAACTGTTTAAGGTGGCATTGACGACACCGGCGACACCGTTAAATATCTGGCGCTTAATAATGTACTGGCGGAAAAAATAAAAAATCGGGTAAAAGAATAATCGCATCGGGGTACAACGTTTACCGCGCTCGAATTT
>CAZLAW010000231.1:0-1999 GCA_964557625.1 uncultured Marinicella sp. | reverse complement strand
TAAAAATATGGCAAACGCAATAATCAAAAAATCAATCGCAGTTTGTACAAATAACCCCCATTGCAATAATACCGGTTCAGTATTTTCAGTACCTGCCTTTAGCACAATGGCTAATTCAGAAAAATCAACACCACCTATTAACAAACCCAGCGGCGGCATTAAAACACCATTGACAAAGGCGGTCACAATTTTACCAAAAGCCGCACCAATAATAATACCCACGGCCATATCCATGACATTGCCTTTTACCGCAAACTTTTTAAATTCAGCCATCATACCCATAATATTTTTCCTCGATTTTTAGATAAAAAAAGCGCCTGCTAATAGCAACAGACGCTTAAAATTATATACAAGCCAAACAGAAGTTTGGTAATTTAATTTTTACAACGAGTAATACATATCAAACTCGATGGGATGGGTGCTCATGCGCAGGCGTTGCACTTCTTTCATTTTTACCGCGATAAAACCATCAATCACATCGTCGGTAAAGACGCCACCTGCTTTTAGGAATTCTCGATCAGCATCCAGGGCAGCCAGAGCCTGATCCAGCGAATGACATACCGTGGGAATGTCTTTGGCTTCTTCCGGCGGTAAATCATACAAATCCTTATCCATGGCAGAACCCGGATCAATTTTGTTTTTAATACCATCCAAACCGGCCATCATCATGGCCGCAAACATCAGATAGGGATTGGCCATGGGGTCACCAAAACGCACTTCAATACGACGCCCTTTGGGGTTGTTGATAAAGGGAATGCGCACCGAGGCGGATCGGTTCTTGGCGGAATAAGCCAACATCACCGGTGCTTCGAATCCCGGCACCAGGCGTTTGTACGAATTGGTGGACGGATTGGCAAAAGCATTAATGGCGCGGGCATGTTTGAAAATACCACCGATATACCACAATGCAGTCTGGGACAAACCGCCATAACCCTCACCGGTGAACAAATTGGTGCCGTCTTTCATTAAAGACTGATGCACATGCATGCCGCTGCCGTTATCGCCGATAATGGGTTTTGGCATAAAAGTAGCGGTGTAACCATAATCATGGGCAACGTTATGTACCACATACTTCATCATCAGCACTTCATCGGCTTTTTTCACCAGGGTATTGAAACGCATGCCAATTTCACATTGACCCGGACCACCCACTTCATGGTGATGCACTTCAACTTCCAGACCGATGTCTTCCATGACTTTACACATGGCTGAGCGCAAATCATTCAAACTGTCCACCGGTTGTACCGGAAAATAACCGCCTTTATTGCGCGGTCGATGCCCCAGATTTTCACGGGCGTCGGTAACCGTATCCCAATGACCTTCGCGCGAATAGACTTCAAAATTCATTTTATTCGGTTCGGTGTTCCAGCTGATGCCATCAAACACAAAAAACTCAGGTTCAGGCCCGAAAAATGCTTCATCGGCGATTCCGGTTTGTTGCAAATAGGCTTCTGCCCGTTTCGCAATAGAACGCGGATCCCGTTCATAGCCTTGCATGGTGTTGGGCTCTAAAATATCACAACGCACCACCAACGTCGGAAACTGACTAAACGGATCCACAAAAGCACTGTCTTCAATCGGCATCAGCACCATGTCTGATTCATTAATGCCTTTCCAGCCAGCGATGGAAGAACCATCAAACATTTTTCCGTCTTCAAACAAATCCTCATCCACCTGAGAAACCGGTAAGGTCACATGATGCTCTTTGCCGATGGTGTCACAAAATCGCAGATCAACAAAGTTTATGTCGTGCTCTTTAATCAAATCAAAAATTTTATCGCTCATGGTTTGGCCTGTGTAGAAAGCCAGTTATTGTAAGGGATTCAGCGTTAAATTTACATAACAATCGACCAGCATTTAGAGCCACACTGCTCAAAAAAGACATTTTTCATGTGCTAAGATATTTACACTTGATAAGGCTTATTAAACATGACAAACATGCCGACTTCTTTTAAATTTGTACTGATACTTTTCCTCAGTCTTAATGGCTCCTGGCTGA
>CAZLAW010000230.1:0-2037 GCA_964557625.1 uncultured Marinicella sp. | reverse complement strand
GAAGGTGGCCGTACCGTGGGTGCGGGTGTTGTGGCTAAAATTATTGAATAATTAATTAAATCAGGGCAGTGGCGAAAAGCCATTGCCCTTAATCAGAGGCAAATTAACATGGCTGGTCAAAAAATCAGAATTAGACTCAAGGCATTTGATCATAAACTCATTGATCAATCTGCAGGCAGAATTGTCGATACGGCGAAAAGAACCGGTGCCCAGGTACGCGGTCCGATTCCATTACCGACAAAAATTGAGCGGTACACTGTATTGACATCCCCACACGTTAACAAAGATGCGCGGGATCAATATGAAATTCGTACGCACAAACGTTTGGTGGATATCGTCGATCCGAATGATAAAACAGTGGATGCACTCATGAAACTGGATTTATCTGCCGGTGTTGATGTGCAAATCCAATTAAATTAGGAGTTGAACAATGTCATTAGGTATTATAGGTAAAAAAGTCGGAATGACGCGCGTTTTCAACGATAAAGGTGAGTCTGTACCGGTCACGGTTATCAATGTTGAGCCGAATATTGTCGCTCAAATCAAATCCAAAGACACCGACGGCTATCAAGCTGTTCAGGTGACCACGGGTTCGCGTAAGCAATCTAAGGTCAATGCACCCACTGCCGGTCATTACAAAAAAGCCGGTGTTGAAGCTGGCGCCATGTGTAAGGAATTTCGCACCGATCAAGAATTTAACGTGGGTGATGCCATCGAGCTGTCCATTTTCGAAGACGGTCAAAAAGTGAATGTCACCGGTACCAGCAAAGGTAAAGGTTTTCAGGGTGTTGTTAAACGCTATAACTTTCATATGCAAGATGCCACCCATGGTAACTCACTGGCGCATCGTGCCCCCGGTTCGATTGGTCAGTGTCAAACACCCGGTCGTGTTTTCAAAGGCAAGAAAATGGCCGGTCATATGGGTGCTGAACAGGTTACCACCCGTAATTTGCAATTGGTTAAGGTTGATTCTGAAAAAGGACTGCTGTTAATCAAGGGTGCGGTACCCGGTGCTAAAAACAGCACCGTTGTGGTCAGCCCCTCAGCATAAACAGATTTTGGAGAATTATTGTGGAACTGACAGTATCAGGAAAAAAACAAAAAATTGACGTTTCAGAATCTGTGTTTGACAGAGATTATTCTGAAGCCTTGGTGCACCAGGTGGTCACCGCGTATATGGCCACCGGTCGTGCCGGTACCAAAGCCCAAAAAAACCGGGCTGCGGTCAGCGGTGGCGGTGCCAAGCCCTGGAAACAAAAAGGTACAGGCCGTGCGCGTGCCGGCACCATTCGCAGCCCGATTTGGGTGGGTGGTGGTAAAACATTTGCCGCGACACCGCGTGATTTTACCAAAAAGGTCAACACCAAAATGTACCGGGCAGCGATGAAAACCATCTTGTCTGAATTAAACAGAAATGACCGACTGGTGGTGGTCGATGCATTAGACACCGCCAATGGTAAAACCAAAGAAGCGATTGAATTATTGGCAAAGCACAACGTTGATAAAGCCTTATTGGTGGATGTCGAGCCCAGCGAAAATCTGGTCCGTTCAACCAATAACCTGCCGCATGTATATGTGGTCAATGCACTGGGTATTGATCCGGTTTCATTGGTGGGTGCCGAAAAAGTGCTGGTTACTGTGGATGCCATTAAAAAAATCGAGGAGTGGTTAGCATGAGTTTAAATAATTTATACACAACAATATTAGCGCCGGTGATTTCCGAGAAATCAAATCGGGTGGGCGAATTAGCCAATCAATACGTATTTAAAGTGGCTAAATCTGCTAACAAACAACAAATTAAATCAGCGGTTGAGCAGTTGTTTAAAGTCGATGTACTGGATGTTTCGGTGTTGAATGTAAAAGGCAAAACCAAAAGCTTTCGTATAAAAGCCGGTAAACGCCCGGATTGGAAAAAAGCCTATGTTCGCATCAAAGAAGATCAGATGATTGATTTTGGCGCGAAAGCTGAATAATTAGGAGAGTAACAGTGGCATTAATTAAACATAAACCAACTTCTCCGGGTCGTCGCGGTACCAT
>CAZLAW010000229.1:0-2104 GCA_964557625.1 uncultured Marinicella sp. | reverse complement strand
ATGCACACAGGCGATTTTAATGTCATCGTTTATGGCCGTGGCGCCGACATCCAGGGCGCCGCGAAAAATATAGGGGAAACACAGAACATTATTGACTTGATTCGGGTAATCCGAGCGACCGGTGGCGATAATGGCATCCGGCCTGACTTCCAGTGCCAATTCCGGCATAATTTCAGGGGTTGGATTGGCTAACGCCAAAATAAGGGGATCTTTGGCCATTTTTTTAATCATGTCAGGCTTCAACACCCCGGCCACCGATACACCCAGGAAAATATCCGCCCCATCTAAGGCCTCTGATAAACTCTGTTTGTTAACACCTTTGGCGTATTCGATGCGTCTCGGGTCAGTCAAATCTTCGCGACCCTCATGCAATACGCCATTAGAATCTGAAACAATGATGTTATCTTTTTGCATGCCCATAACCACCAATAAATCCAGGCAAGCCATACCCGCTGCGCCGGCACCCGAGGTCACCAGTTTAACTGCATCGATTTTTTTATGGGTAATTTTTAAGGCATTGATGACGGCCGCCGCTGTAATAATGGCGGTGCCGTGTTGATCATCATGAAAAACCGGAATATTCATACGTTCTTTGAGCGCCTTTTCCACCTCAAAGCATTCCGGAGATTTGATGTCTTCTAAATTAATACCACCAAAAGTGGGTTCTAATGCGGCAATAATTTCAATCAGCTTATCGGGGTCTTTTTCATCGATTTCGATATCAAACACATCGATACCGGCAAACTTTTTAAATAATACGCCCTTCCCTTCCATCACCGGTTTAGATGCCAGCGCACCAATATCACCCAAACCCAGAACTGCTGTACCATTGGATATGACCGCCACCATATTGGCACGGGCGGTGTAGTCAGCGGCTTTATTCGGATCGGCGGCAATCGCTTCAGAAGGTGCCGCCACACCGGGTGAATAGGCCAGAGCTAACTCTTGTTGTGTGGTTAAAGCTTTGGTCGCAGTTATCTTGATTTTACCGGGCGTTGGGTATTGGTGATACTCAAGCGCCGCTTGTTTCATGTCTTCTGAAAGACTCATAATGTCACCCCAAAAATTTGACTGAACAAGCGACGGCTCACCATCCGGGTGAACCGCCACTTGTCTGGTTAGCCTTGTTCCGCTTTCTCGTCATATTGGCCCAAGGTGGCCAACGAATTCATACGCGCACGGTGTAGTAATTCGGCTTGTGCGGCTTTGACATTGGCTTTGGGATTGTCACCCCACACTTTCAGGGCCGAGGCCTGTAAGGCACGACCATAGGAAAAGCTCAATGGCCAGGGCAATTGACCCATCTGATTCATCACATTTAAATGCTCAGTGGCCTCAATCTCCGACTGCCCGCCGGATAAAAATACGATGCCGGCCAACGAGGCAGGTACTGTATTAAAAAAACAGCTTAACGTTGCTTCAGCCACTTCCTCGGCATCGGCTTGTTCGGCACAGTCACTGCCGGGAACCACCATCGATGATTTCAATATACATGCTTCTAAAATAACATTATGCGCGTATAACTGATCAAACAATGATTTCAAAGTCAGTTCAGTGACTTCATAGGCGGTGGCAATATCATGGCTGCCATCCATTAGTACTTCGGGCTCCACAATCGGTACCAAACCCACTTCCTGGCAAAGCGCCGCATAACGTGCTAACGCGTGACTGTTGGCCTCAATACACGTTTGACTCGGGTTATTCTCAGAAATGGTAATCACGGCACGCCATTTGGCAAAACGAGCGCCCAAATCGTAATATTCGTGTAAGCGCTCTCGTAAACCGTCCAGGCCTTCGGTCACTTTTTCGCCCGGGAATCCGGCCAGATCTTTGGCGCCTTTATCCACTTTAATGCCGGGAATAATGTCAGCGTCTTGCATGATCTTAACCAGTGGTGTGCCGTCCGGCGCTTTTTGACGCAGGGTTTCATCAAACAAGATAGCACCGGAAATATATTCACCCAAACCGTCTGCGCTCAGCAATGTGTGCCGATAATCACGTCGGTTGTCTTCCGTGCATTCAACACCAATGGTCTCAAAGCGCTTCTGGCAGGTGCCGGTACTTTCGTCAATTGCCAAAACGCCCCGTCCTGAAGCCACCATAG
>CAZLAW010000228.1:0-2107 GCA_964557625.1 uncultured Marinicella sp. | reverse complement strand
TTCAAACACCCGATTCATCAGGGTTTCGTTAATTTTGGCATGATGAATTAACTGTTTAATTTGATTCTTAAGCTGTTGATTGTGTTGTTGTAAGGTTTTCGCCTGATAGGTGGCCATTTGTTGTAACTGCCCCTGTTCATCAGGCACCGTTAGTTCTTGTAATAAAGCCGGATGCTCGGCAAAAAATGTCGGATGGTCCTGTAAATAGGCCACAATGTCTTTGTTTGAAATAGATTCAGTCATAAATTTGTCCTTGATAAACCGACCGAGCCGGTCCGATAAGGCTGATTTTATCACAATCACGGTCCAGTAAAACCTGTAAATCACCACCGGGCATAGACACGGTGATATCTTGTGAACCCTGAAAATACTGATGCATCACAATCGCAGCCGCAGCCGCACCACTGCCACACGCCAGGGTTTCACCTGCGCCACGCTCATGAATTCGGATTTGAACATGTTTTGTGTTAATGATTTGCATCACTTCAACGTTTATACCTGTCTTAAAGTAAGCGTTGATAAGGGCGGCCTTTTCGGTTAATTGTTCGGTTTCAATATCGGCGCTTACAATCACACAATGGGGATTACCGACATCCACAATATAAGCAGTAACCGACGTTGTCAGCATACTAAGTTGTCGTTTTTCATGATGATAAGATTGTGCTAAGGTGATGCTGATGTGATCATCATCTCTGTGGTTCAACTGGACTTGTCCGCCGGCACCCTGAATGGTCATTGGCATTGTCTGTTGCTTATTCTTTAAATACAGCGCAATGGCGCGCTGGCCGTTACCACACTGCTCTGCCGGACTGCCATCGGCATTAAAAAACTGATACCACTGATCACCATTTTCCCGGTATAAATAAATCAGCTGATCAAAGCCAACACCACGGCGGCGATCAGCCCAGCGGCGAATTGTTTGAGCCGGTGGCGGCAAATTCAAACCATGCGCCTGACAATCGGCATCAAGCAACATAAAATCATTGCCCAAACCGTGCATTTTTTCAAAGCGATAGGGTGTTGTCATGGTCATTTGATTGAAAAGACAGGGATTCAGCAGGACTGATGACTTCTTCTTGCGGATGATACAAATCACCCTTATTGCCGCAGCCGCTTAACACAGCCGACAAAAGCAACAGAAAGCAAAGCTTGTTACGACTTAAAGACTTGCCTTTGGGGTAATGATTTTTGGTGGAAATTATCATGGTTCTCTGTGTTATTCATACGAACAAGCTATAATAGAACGCAATTAAAAAGATGACAAGCCATAACATGCTCGAATACATCACAGCCAACACTGGCGACAACCCCGATTACGTTATTATCTGGCTTCACGGCTTAGGTGCGGATGGCCATGATTTTGAGCCCGTGGTGCCACAATTTCAGAATCCCAAACACACATTTCGTTTTATTTTTCCGCACGCACCGGTGCAGCCGGTCACCATCAACGGCGGCATGGCGATGCGTGCCTGGTATGACATCACCGCCATGGATATTCATCGACATGTGGATGAAAACGGTATTAAGCAGTCGGCACAGCTGGTCAGTAGCTTGATAGACAAACAGCTAAATAACGGCTTTGAACCAGACCACATTGTGCTGGCGGGTTTTTCACAAGGTGGTGCCATGGCTTTACATATGGCACTGACCGGACAACACAAACTGGCCGCTGTTATTGCATTGAGTTGTTATTTGCCGATACCCGGAGTCTTGAACAGTCAAAATAAGATGACCAATCAAGACACGCCGTTTTTTATGGCCCATGGGCAGCATGACCCGGTTGTACCCTACGCACTGGGCGAACAAAGTAAAGAATTGTTGGCTAAAGCCGGCTTTAAAGTGGCGTGGCATCAGTACCCAATCCAACATGGTGTGGATATGGATGAACTGAACGATATTAAAGCGTTTTTATTGAAGTTGCCGTAACCTGCCCCGGCTGTCATGACAGATTCCCGGCACGATGATTTGTTCCATTATGCAAAACATTTGCAACAGCAGCATACAGATCTAACCATCGATAGTGTGGCGGCCACCGATTCACCCCAGAAACAGGTGGCGACCAATTCTGTGCTGATTGCTGACAGTCAAGAATCGGGCGTCGGGCGTC
>CAZLAW010000227.1:0-2152 GCA_964557625.1 uncultured Marinicella sp. | reverse complement strand
CAGGCGATGGAATTTATTGAGGATGATGAGTTGGTGGAAGTGACACCTGATGAAATTCGTATCCGAAAGCGACATTTACTGGAACACGAAAGAAAACGCGCCAGCCGCGAAGCGTAAAATCGTTATATAAAAATAATCAAGCCACCTCATACCAGGGTGGCTTTTTTTGTGCTGGAAAAATTATCCACTTGCGTCAAAACTAACAACTCATTATTATGGTTGTTTTACGCCATCCAGAATAACCATGAAAACACGCATCGTATGCTTACTCAGCTTATTAACAGGCTTAGCCCACGCCCAAATTGATTCAGCGGAATTAAACACCTCGATAGACAATATTGAACCAAAACTGATTGAATGGCGTCGCCATTTACATGCCAACCCGGAACTCAGTAACCGTGAAGTTAAAACAGCTCAGTATATCGCACAACATTTAAAGTCACTGGGACTTGAGGTACAAACAGGCATTGCTTATCACGGGGTGGTGGGTATTTTGAAAGGCGACAAGCCCGGTCCGGTTTTAGCCTTGCGCGCGGACACCGATGCGCTGCCGGTCACTGAACAAGTGGATGTGCCGTTTGCCTCAAAAGTGACCACCGAATACCGCGGTGAAGAAGTGGGCGTGATGCATGCCTGTGGACACGATGCCCATGTGGCGATTTTGATGGCCACAGCTGAAGTCTTTGCACACAATAAAGCCGATTTGGCCGGCACCCTGATGTTTATTTTCCAACCCGCTGAAGAAGGCGTACCGCAAGGTGAAGAAGGCGGCGCGGAACTGATGTTGAAAGAAGGCTTGTTCGATGAAATAAAACCCGAAGCCGTGTTTGGTTTACACGTCTGGGCCGGTTTACCCACCGGCGTGATTGCGTATCGACCGGGTCCGATGATGGCGGCAGTCGATGAATTGGGTATTAAAGTTAAAGGCCGCCAAACCCACGGCTCCAGACCCTGGGGCGGTATTGACCCCATCGTGGTTTCAGCACAGATTATTAATTCAGTGCAAACCATCATTTCCCGTCGCACCGATATTACCCAGGCACCGGCGGTGGTGTCCTTTGGCGCCATTAAAGGCGGGATTCGTAATAACATTATTCCAGATGAAGTGGAAATGATCGGCACCATTCGAAATTTTAATATGGACACCCGTGACAATATTCACGAACAATTGGAGCAAATCGCCACCCATGTAGCCGCCGCTCATGGTGCCGAAGTGGAATTTAATATTTACCCCGGCTATCCCGTGACTGTCAATGACCCGGATCTAAGCGCCAAAATGAACAGCTCACTGGAAACCGTTTTTGGTGCTGATAATGTCCTTGATTCCGGCCTGGTCACCGGTGCCGAAGACTTTTCTTATTTAGCCCAAGAAGTGCCCGGCTTATTTTTCTTCCTCGGTATCTCGCCACCGGACAGCGATTATAAAAATGCTCCCAGCAATCACTCCCCGTTGTTTTATATTGACGAAGATGCCCTGCTTAATGGTGTTCGCGCCTTTGTGCAGCTGGTGCAGGATTATCCATAATTTGAACTTGGTCAAAAAAACTGGCTGATTTTCAGGTAAACTAACGACTTCTGAAAACGGCCAGCTTATGCCTCATTCAAATTACTTGTCTTTAATCCTAAGCATTTTTGTTCTCTTTAGCACGCCAGGAGTGGCACAAAATAACCCCAAAGAACCACCGGGTAATGGCCCATGGCCGGTACTGATGTCCTACCGGGACAAAGCCGATATTCTGGCCATCAGGGAACAGCATGATTTCTGGAAAATTGATGACAAGAACAAAACGGTCTTAATGCAGGTTCGGGATCAAAAAGAATACCAGCAATTGCAGCAACAAGGCTTTCAATTAAACATCCATCAACAGCTCTATTCCGAAGCCCACAAAAGACAAGACAAGGCCTGGTTTGGTATTAAAAGTATCGATGGTTTTGCCTGTTATCGAACGGTGATAGAAACCTTTGATGCCATGGACGCCATGCAAACCAATTATCCTGATTTTGTTGAGTTAGTCGATATCGGTGATTCCTGGCATAAAGCCAATGCCGGTGGTCATGCGGGCCATGATATGCAAGTGGTTAAAATCACCAACAAAAACAATCCGGTTGCGGATAAACCGATTTTGTACGCCATGGGCTCCATCCATGCCCG
>CAZLAW010000226.1:0-2176 GCA_964557625.1 uncultured Marinicella sp. | reverse complement strand
TTGATGGCACGATGGAATCAAACGATAAAAAGGTTAAACCATTATCCAGTTGATCCGTCACAACAGCATTGCTGGACACACCTTCTGGAATGGTCACTTCAATTTGATATTGAATCACTTCACCAATGGTCATGGTGCCATTATTACCATCCACATTGGGCGTAATCGAAACAATGGTTTTATCCATGACGGGCTGACCAATTGTAGCCGTGGCATCATCTGAAACAGTCGGAAAATTAACTGCGCCGGATTGAGATGCATAATCAGCTGTGGCGGTATTGATTATAGTGTCGCCAATTTCAACCGAAGAAGTCACTGAACAATTAACTATCACCAAAGCCGTGTCTGTGCCATAGGGCGCCCCTATGGTGCCATCGTTGGCTGCCAAAGGGTTCGTGAGCGTTATACCGGTTCCAATACTTCCGCTATAAGCCAAAACAGCGCCATTGCCATCGGTCACTGCACTGACTGAACAAGCCGTTAAGCTCGCCACAGCCGGGTCAGTAATCACCACATCATAAGCCGGCGCTCCACCAACATTTTCAAGTGTTATTTGATAACTAATGCTGTCTCCGGCATCAACGTTTGTAACATTACCATCAACCGGTAACACAGCCGGTGATGGATTGATGTTACCTTGGTCAGCAGATACAACACCTTTGGTTATGTGCAATTCTGGTGCGCGAACCTGGATCAAAGCCGGGGTGATACCTGTCGACACCTCTGCTTCAGTATTCGAGGTGCTGACACGCAATAAATTAGCTAAACTCAGATTATCTGCAAACGGATCATCCGTGACAACCACATCCACCAGTACCGATAAGGTTTGCGGTGTTGTGGTGGTAATATTCGGCCAGTTAATCGTCAGGCTATTGGTGCCCGCATCTGTCGTTATACTGGTTGGCGTTAATCCCAAGGTATCTGATGGATCCAGGCTAATGCTGCTGTTGGGTAAAGGTAAACTCGTATCAATGGTGGTGGCATCAAATACCGGCAATGGAAAAAAGTCTTCAAAAATAACCCCATTGGTGTCCCCGGAAGGAACGGCCAAACTCAGCCGATATGTGACCGTATCACCGGGCATATAGGGACCGGTGCTCACAACATCTTTACTAATGGCAACCGGTGCAACCAGAATGGTCGCCGCAGAGTCATCACCACAAGCCGACGCGCCTTCAACTAAATCATAATCCAAATCAACCGTATTGCTTAAGGGGTCACTGGCCAATACTGCATCAGTGTTGGCATACGTTTGATCTACAGTGGCATCATAACTAATTGTTAATCCGGTTCCGGCACTCAGTGTTCCCAAAGCCGATGTGATATCAAACTCCACAGTGGTTTGACCGGCTGCAGGTGTGTCGTTTGATATTGTTGGTGTTACACCACCACTTAAAACAGAATTAAAAGTGACGCCATCGGGTAATATATCAGTAACAATAACACGATCAGCGTTGGCATAATCACTGAGTTGGATGTTCAGATTATAGGTCACCAAATTACCGGGTGTTACTTGACCGGGGGATGCCCCTTTTTGAACACTCATGTGCTCCAGCTCGATGTTATTGCTGTCGGTTAATTGAGGAACAGCAACGGCATTAAATTCCGCATCAAATGTGGCGTTATTGACAGCAGTATCCTTGCCACATGCCGTTTCATCCAACACATCATCAAAATAACCACTGTAAGTAATGACCAAATCATTACCGGCTGCCGTACCGTTAACGCTATCGCACGTTATACTAATGTTCGGCAATCCTGAAACACAGTTAACACCACCCGAGATATTAATAGAACCTGTATCCAATACAAATTGGGCAGGCAAGACATCATTAATCACGATGTTATCAATGGTGTTATTGTTGGCAACATCAACATTTAACGTATAGCTTACCGGCCAGCTTGGCCCTGGTGGCCGCTCGCCTTCAGGGGCATTATTACTTTTTTCGAAAGTCACCAGTATTGGGGTGATATTAAAATCATCCGTCGTGTCAACTATCGGCCCGTTATCGCCAGTCGGCGTATCTCCAAATTCATAGGCAGGTGTTACTGTCACAGGTAAAGGCGCATTAACCGTGGCAGTTGGGTCAATATCCAAACAGACATTAAACGTTAAAGGCGGACCTCCGGCAACCACAGAACCAATTTGAGGCTGAATAATATAAAATGAATCACC
>CAZLAW010000225.1:0-2195 GCA_964557625.1 uncultured Marinicella sp. | reverse complement strand
ATCCTTTTTGGACCCATGACAACATCACGGTGACGCCGCATATATCAGCCCGCTCTGATGATAATCAGACGGCGGCGGTGATTGTGGATTATTACCGGGCCATTAGTCAAAGTGATTTTGACGAAGAAGAATAGGGCATCTGCAAAGGGCAGTTGGACGCCTACCTGCTTTTATACTGCCAGTTGAGGTCTAAAGACACCGGGTGTCGGGCTGCGCCGGTTCGGAGTAAGCCAGTGGCTGATTATTTTTTTAACCACAGAGAGCGCAAAGGTTTTCTCAAAGGCCGCGAAGTCATTGTTTAATATTTTATCTTTGGGAAGTTTGTGTGCTCTTCGAATTCTTGGTGGTTTAACTTGATGTTGATAGGGTGGGATTATTCTCAATGACGCCGGGTGTCGGGCTGCGCCGGAATGGTGTCGGTGTTATTCTGCAATCTGCCAGATATCGCTTTTGAACGAATAGTTGAGTTCGTCGGTTAAACGTCGGGTGTCAACGGTTTTTCCGGGGCTGTCATCGTGGCCGATTTCAGGGGCGGGTAGGCCGATGGATTGGGCCATTTTTGGGTAATAATCACCCTTCAAAGGATGTTCGTTATGACAGGCGTTTACGGTGGTGCCGGTTATCTGCTGTTCAATCAGATGCATAAAAACACCGATGGCATCTTCTAAAGGCAATAAATTAACCGGTGCATTCGGCGCCGGGATGGCTTTGTTGCGAAAAAAGCGGCCCGGATGGCGACCGGGTCCAATCAAACCGCCACAGCGAATCACGCTGGTTGTGCGGTGCTGTTGTAAACATTGTTCAATGGCGTAAAGCGGATGGTCTGTTTTGATGTCGGGACTGTCTTCCCCATGGATTGTCCCGTTATTGGGGTACACCGAAGTAGAAGACGTGAACAAAACCGGCAACTGGGGATGGGATTGTAATTGTGACCGTAATTGCTGGTGTGCCGGTAAATCTTTGCTGGTGGTGGCGATGATAAGGCAGTCGATATCTTCCAATACAGGCAAATGATCGCCCAGCTGGTAGATGAGACAATCAAAACCTGCTGTTGCCAATGACTGTTGTTTGTCCGGGTTGCGGGTGGTGAGGGTGACGCGGTGGTGCGGCTGCCAGGCCCGGGCCATGCCTTGTGCCAACCAGCCACTACCGATGAGTCCGATGTGCATCGCTTAGGTTTTCGGCAGGGTGACGCCGCGTTGGCCCTGGTATTTACCGGCCCGGTCTTTGTAGGACACATCACAGACTTCATCGGACTGAAAAAACAAAAACTGCGCCACGCCTTCGCCGGCATAAATCTTCGCCGGTAAAGGTGTGGTGTTGGAAAATTCCAGGGTCACATGACCTTCCCATTCAGGCTCCAGTGGCGTGACATTAACGATGATACCGCAGCGGGCATAGGTGGATTTGCCCAAACAAATAGTCAGAATATCGCGCGGGATTTTTAAATATTCCACGGTGCGCGCCAGACAAAAGGAATTGGGCGGGATAATACAGACATCGGATTTAACATCCACAAAACTCTGTGAATCAAAGTTTTTGGGGTCAACCACCGCTGAATTGATGTTATGAAAAATTTTAAACTCGTCGGCGCAACGCACATCATAGCCGTAACTGGAGGTGCCGTAGGAAATCAGGCGCTCACCTGCTGCGTTGGTTTTGATCTGGTCCGGTTCAAACGGGTTGATGAGGTCGTGATCCCGGGCCATGCGGCGTATCCAGTGGTCTGATTTTATGCTCATAAGGTTATTTTGTATTTAATTTAAGGCTAAAGCCGGATTTCAGTAACAGTGGTTGTTTGGCCAGATTTTGCGCGGTGCGCAGGGCAATGATTTGCCCCAGTTCTAAATGGGCTTTTTTCTTGTCCCAGACGGCCGCGGGTTTACCTGAGTCCATGTTTTCGCGAATGTATATGTTAAGCGGTACCTGACCGAGTAAATCGATGTTAAATTCGTCGGCCATTTTTTTACCGCCGTGTTGACCAAAGACCGGTGTTTCGTGACCGCAGTTTTCACAGATAAAGGTGCTCATGTTTTCAATCACGCCCAGTACCGGAATCTCGACTTTGTTGAACATGGCCAGTGCTTTTTGCGCATCCAGCAATGAAATGTCCTGCGGGGTGGTGACAATCACCGCGGCGGTGACCGGAATTTTTTGAATCATGGTGAGTTGAATATCGCCGGTGCCGGGCGGTA
>CAZLAW010000224.1:0-2212 GCA_964557625.1 uncultured Marinicella sp. | reverse complement strand
CGGACACGGATTCCGAGGTAAACAGGTAGTTGCTCATGGCAATATATCTCTTAATACGAATAAAGAGATATATTGTATTTTTTTTTGCCTGAATGTCCAGTTTTTAAGGCGATAAAATTGAAATAAATGTAGATAAGCCCTAATTGGCTTGCAAAATCAATGGGTGGCACCACATTTATCACTTATTTTGTCAATTTATATGGATGCTATGAAAACAATAAAAGGTGTCTTGTCAGCCCTTATTTTGCTTACCAACACCCTGGTGATGGTGGTGGTTTTAATGGTGGTGGCGCTGTTAAAACTGTTGATACCAATTCAGGCATCGCGGGTGTTTTTTTCAAAAATTCTGGTGCTGATTGCAGAAAGCTGGATTGCCATCAACAGCCATGGTTTCCGGTGGATTCATGGTTCAAAAATTGACACCGGATCTTTGCCCGAACTCAGTCGAGACGACTGGTATCTGGTGGTGGCAAATCATCAAAGTGTCACCGACATACCGGTTTTGCAGGCGGTGTTTAACCGCCGCATTCCGTTTTTAAAATTCTTTTTAAAACAAGAGTTGATCTGGGTGCCGTTTTTAGGTCTGGCTTGGTGGGCGCTGGATTTTCCGTTTATGAAGCGATACAGTCGGGAGACGCTGGCAAAAAAACCACACCTTAAGGGTAAGGACATGGAAGCCACCCGAAAATCCTGTGAACAATTTAAACATTTCCCCACCTCGGTGATTAATTTTGTGGAAGGCACCCGATTTACACCGGCTAAGCATAATAAACAAGACTCGCCGTATAAGCATTTATTAAAACCCAAAGCCGGTGGTGTGGGATTTGTGTTGGGTGCTTTGGGTGAAAAAATGCGGACTTTATTACTGGTGACGCTGGCCTATGAGCCGAAACCGCCGACCATGTGGCAGTATTTATCGGGCGATTTTGAAAAAGTACAGGTTAAAGTGGAGAAAATTGCGATTCCTGCGTCACTTTTACAGAAAAATTACATGACGGATGCTAAATTCAAACAAGAACTGTTTAACTGGCTTGAGCAAATGTGGTATAAACAAGACAGTAACTTGAGCGATTTTTATGGACAATCAGACATTTAAAGTGGTTTTTAAAGGCAAAACGGTGCGCGGCGTTGACGCAGACCAGGCACGTGCCAACTTTGCCAGGTTGTTTAAGGTGCCGGCTGAAAAGGCGGCGGTCTTTTTCGACGGCAAGACCCGGGTGTTAAAAAAATCCCTGCCCATGGAAAAAGCCAGTCACTTTCGCAGTGTTCTGAAAAAGGCCGGTATTCGCGTCAGTTTAGTTAAAAACGAAGTCGAATCGGCCAATCAAAAACAAAAAGAATGGGAAATCAGTGAGCCGGGGGTGGTTATTCTGCGACCGATACAGCCGCCGGAAACCCACATAGAAACGGCTCATATCAAATTATCTGTTGATTTTGATCGTCTGGAAGACAAAGCGGGTGTTGAACCCCCCGAGGTGGACATTGATCATATCCGAATTGATGACAATGCGGAAAAACCCATCGTTGAGCCACAGGAAGTTGAAGTACCCAATATTAATATTGATGAATTATCCACAGCTGAGGTGGGTGCCATTATAGTGGATGCCAAACAAGTGGAAACACCGGATATTCCGGTGGATGGTATTGAATTAGACGATTCCGATGAGCCGATTGTCAAAAAAGTCAGACACAAAGAACCGGAAGTCGATATTTCTAATATTTCACTGGAAGTGGAAGATTAACCTGAGTATTCGGGTCAAAGCTTAAATTCTTTTAAAAATTCATAATCAGCCTGACAAGCCACTGCCACTTCGGCTTCGCGTTTGGTCAGTGGTGTGTCTTTTTCCCGGTAAGGTTTAAAACCGGTGGATTCAATCACCCGGTTATACCAATGGCTCGCCCAGACACCGTCTGAATCGCGATAGCCGGTTGGCCAGCTTAGCATGGCATCATCAAATGGAACCCCCAGTGCGATACATAATTTTTCTAAGGTATCTTTCGGCCGGTTTAATACATCCACAGATTCAATCACCGGCGGGTTATGGTTCAGGTATTGCTGAACTTTGTTAAATATCTTAACCTGGCGACCATAGCCCAGGGCTTCGGCCGTTATGTTTGGGTATTTACGTACATAAGAACGGACCACGTCTTTCGGATCGCGGATAAGAAAAGCATGGCGAAAGGGTTTAATCAGATAATCGTTCACAAACGT
>CAZLAW010000223.1:0-2229 GCA_964557625.1 uncultured Marinicella sp. | reverse complement strand
ATTTTTTTCAATGCGGCACGTTTCTCAGCATACTTCGCAACGATTCTTGCTCTTTTAAGGTCTCTTTCGACCATAGATTTCTTTGCCATAATTGATTACCTGCCTTTGAATGGAAAATCAAATTGATCCAACAATAAACGTGCATCGGCATCGTTTTTTGCATCGGTGGTAATGGTGATGTCCAAACCACGAATTTCATCAATTTTGTCGTATTCGATTTCAGGAAAAATAATTTGCTCTTTAACACCCATGGAATAATTTCCACGGCCGTCAAATGATTTTGGGTTCAATCCGCGAAAGTCACGTACCCGAGGCAGTGATACATTCACCAGACGATCCAAAAATTCATACATTTTTTTCCGTCTTAAGGTCACCTTACAACCAATCGGCCAACCATCACGAATCTTAAATCCGGCAACGGATTTACGTGCTTCAGTGACAATCGGTTTTTGACCGGCAATTTTTGCCATGTCTTCGGTTGCATGGGACAATATTTTTTTGTTCCCAACGGCTTCACCGACACCCATGTTTAACGTGATTTTTGTAATACGAGGTACATCCATCACGTTATCAAACTTGCCGGTTTCCATCAGTTTGGGAACCACTTTTTCTTTGTAATATTTTTCTAATCTGGCCATAATAATTCTCTTGTTATGCGTCAACTTGCTCGCCGCTTGACTTAAAAACACGCACTTTTCGGCCATCTTCCGTGACTTTAAATCCAACGCGTTCGCCTTTACCGGATGCGGCATTATACAGCATAACGTTGGAAGCATGTATCGGCGCTTCCTGGGTTTTAATACCACCTTTTTCCTCTAACTGAGGATTGGGTTTAACATGTTTTTTTACCGTATTGACACCATTGACCAATAACCGTCCATCTTTGAGGACTTTAAGCACATTGCCGGTTTGGCCCTTACTGCGTCCGGCGATTACAATGACTTCATCACCTTGTTTAATTCTTTTCATAATCGTTTCCTTATAATACTTCCGGCGCCAATGAAATAATTTTCATAAAGTTGCCGGATCTGAGTTCACGAGTTACGGGGCCGAAAATACGTGTACCGATGGGTTCTAATTTTGAGTTCAACATCACCACGGCATTACCGTCGAAACGAATCACAGAACCATCACTTCGACGTACACCTTTACGGGTACGAACGATCACGGCGTTATAGACTTCGCCTTTCTTTACTTTACCGCGGGGTATGGCGTGTTTAACAGAGACTTTAATCACATCTCCGATCCCGGCGTAGCGTCTTTTTGAACCGCCCAGCACTTTAACACATTGCACTTCTTTGGCACCTGAGTTATCAGCCGCGGACAATCTACTTTGCATCTGTATCATAATCAGTACCTCTTAATGTGTCGACTTAACAATTTCGACCACTTTCCAGGACTTGGTCTTGGAAATAGGACGGCATTCAGCAATTTTCACAACGTCACCTTCCTGACATTGGTTGTCCGCATCATGCGCATGAATCTTGGTCGATTTTTTAATGTATTTTTTATACAGTGGATGTTTTATGGTGCGTTCAATCAAAACGGTTACCGTTTGGTCCATTTTATTGCTGGTCACCAGTCCACTTTTTGTTCTGATCTTGTTTGTTTCTGTTGCCATCGGATTATCCTCTTACCTGATTCATCACGGTTTTAACACGGGCAATATCTCGACGCACCTGACGTAACAAATGAACTTTATTCAATTGTCCGTTGCCGCGAGCCATACGTAAATCAAATTGCTTCTGTAAAAGCCCGTTAAGCTGTTCCTGCAACTGTGCAAGATCTTTGTCTTTTAATTCTTTCGCTTGCATTACATCACCGTCCGTTTCACGAATGTTGTTTGCACAGGGAACTTAGCACCTGCTTTTTCAAAAGCTGCTCTTGCCACGTCTTCAGAAACACCCTGAATCTCATAGATGACCCGACCGGGCTTAATAGCAGCTGCCCAATATTCGATGTTACCTTTACCTTTACCCATACGAACCTCAATCGGTTTAGCGGTGACCGGTTTATCAGGAAAAACTCGAATCCATAATTTACCGCCACGTTTGACGTGACGGGTGATGGCACGACGACCGGCTTCAATTTGACGTGCGGTCAACAAACCTCTGGTCGTGGCCTTTAACCCAAAATCACCAAAACTCACTTTGTTGCCATTGGTTGACAAACCACGGTTTCGGCCTTTTTGTTGTTTTCTGTATTTTGTTCTTTTCGGCTGTAACATTA
>CAZLAW010000222.1:0-2242 GCA_964557625.1 uncultured Marinicella sp. | reverse complement strand
AAACACAATTCCGGTGACTATGTTCCCCGTATTCCTGCCAACCGATTCGGCTTATCAGCTGATTGGTGGCATGGCAACTGGTCAGCCCAATTAAAAACACCCCGGGTGAATAAGCAAGACAATCTGGCCCTGGGTGAATTACCCACAGATGCTTACACAAATGTTGATTTTAGTTTAAATTTATTACAGTTAACCGCCCATAATGAATGGCTGTGGTTTATCAAAGCCAATAATTTACTCGATGAAGAGATTCGTGATCATGCTTCATTTATTAAAGACAAAGCACCTCGGCCGGGCCGCAGTATCACCGCCGGTGTTCGGGTGTCTTTTTAATCGTCTTTTTAATCGATGTGAACAGTGCTAAAATGCGCCCCTGTTTGAATTTGCTCGAATAGCGGGCGCTGATTTATGGAAAGCTATCAAAACCGCAGAACCTTTGCCATTATCTCGCACCCTGATGCGGGTAAAACCACCATGACCGAAAAACTGCTGTTATTCGGCGGTGCCATCCAGGTGGCCGGTGCGGTTAAATCACGAAAAACCGATAAACACGCCACCTCAGACTGGATGGCGATGGAGCAAGAACGGGGTATTTCTGTGACCTCTTCGGTGATGCAGTTTCCCTATAAAAATCGGGTCATTAACTTACTTGATACACCGGGCCATGCCGACTTTTCTGAAGACACTTATCGCACCCTGACAGCGGTGGATTCGGCCTTAATGGTGATTGACTGTGCCAAAGGTGTGGAGGAACGCACCATTAAACTGATGGAAGTTTGTCGTCTGCGCACCACCCCAATCTTTACCTTTATCAATAAGTTAGACCGCGAAGGTAAAGAACCAATTGAACTGATTGATGAAGTGGAAGATGTGCTGGATATTCAATGTGCGCCCATCACCTGGCCGATTGGCATGGGTAAGCGCTTAAAAGGTGTTTATCATTTTCTGAACGATGAAATCCTGTTATATGAATCAGGTAAAAACTATGAAAAACAGCAGGCCAGAACCATTAAGGGCTTAGATTCTGCTGAGCTTGATGAGGCACTGGGTGCTGAACTGGCGGCTGAATTTCGTGACGAAATTGAACTGGTTCAGGGTGCTTCTCATGAATTTGATCATGAAGCCTATTTAGCCGGTAAACTGTCTCCGGTGTTTTTTGGTTCCGCGATTAATAATTTTGGCGTCGAGCCTTTGCTGGATGCCTTTGTTCACAATGCACCCGAACCCCAACCACGCGAAACACTGAGTCGTATTGTTGAACCCGGCGAACCAAACTGCACCGGCTTTGTGTTTAAAATTCATGCCAATATGGATCCCAAACACCGCGATCGGTTGGCTTTTATGCGCATCTGTTCAGGGGTTTTTGAACAAGGCATGAAACTCACCAATACCCACACCGGCAAAGAGCTGAAAATCCCCAGTGCCCTGACCTTTATCGCCGAAAGCCGTGGCACCGTTGATAAGGCTTTTCCCGGCGATATTATCGGTATCCATAACCATGGCACCATCAGTATTGGTGATTCATTCACCGAAGGCGAAGACCTGACATTTACCGGCATTCCCAGTTTTGCACCAGAATTATTCCGCCGGGCACGGTTAAAAGATCCGTTAAAATTAAAAGCCTTACAAAAAGGTCTTGAACAATTATCTGAAGAAGGTGCCACCCAGTTCTTTCGGCCGCTCATATCAAATGATTTAATCCTGGGTGCCATTGGCATCTTGCAGTTTGATGTGGTGGCCCATCGCTTACAGCACGAATATAATGTGAAGGCTATTTTTGAACATGTGGATACCCGAATCGCCTACTGGGTCAGCAGCGAAGATGACAAAGCCATGAAGCAATTTAAAAACCGCAATGAAGCCAATCTGGCCATCGATGGTCACGGCCATCTGGTTTATCTCGCACCATCGATGGTTAATTTACAATTGGCTCAGGAGCGCTATCCGGATATCGTGTTCCACAAAACCACGGAAACCTTGCCCGTAGCGTAACGTCAGTGATACTGATTTTTAGGGAAATGACTTGACAATTTGTGTGATTTGATTAAAATTCGCGCTCTTATGTGGCTATATAGCTCAGCTGGTTAGAGCACAGCATTCATAATGCTGGGGTCGGTGGTTCAAGTCCACCTATAGCCACCATTTTCTTAGGAGTGCTGCTGAGCAGCACGATCCGCCGAGCCGGTAAGGCCAGGTAAATGAAGTCATGCGGTTTTGCGAAGCAAAGAAGCGTGACGGAATG
>CAZLAW010000221.1:0-2259 GCA_964557625.1 uncultured Marinicella sp. | reverse complement strand
ATATTATCGAGCATAATGCGATAGACATCACAGGCCAGGGCTTGCTGTAACTCGTCTAAGTTGGTGACTTCGACCTCGATAAGAACAGCATCATCGTGAAAATCGCGGAGTTTTTTGACTGCACTTTCAATGCCACCGGCGGCTTTAATATGGTTTTCTTTGAGCATCGCCATGTCGTATAAACCCATGCGGTGGTTCATACCGCCACCTAAACGCACCGCCCATTTATCCAGCACCCGTAAATTTGGAGCGGTTTTGCGGGTGTCTAATATGCGACTTTGGCCGTTACATAGATCCACAAATTGCCGGGTTAAACTGGCGATACCACTCATCCGCTGGAGTAAATTTAAAGCCACCCGTTCGGCAGCCAGGAGCGATTGTGTTGGGCCGGACAGCTCAGACACCAGCTCTTTATTTGACACCTGATCACCATCCGCTTTTTTTAAGTCAATTTTAATATTTGAATCATGCAACAAAAAGGTCTCTTTAAACACCGCTAAGCCGGCGGCAATTCCGTCCTCTTTAGCGATTAATTGGGCACTACATTGATCGTGCTCGGAAAAGATACCGGCTCCGGTGATGTCCTGGTGATGAATGTCTTCTGCTAAAGCAGCGGCGATAATCGGTCGGTAAAGTGTCGGATTGATGGATGTCATGATGGTTGAGTGCTCATTTATTCACGAAATATTCGGCTTAACTGTTAAAATAACGGCCTTTCAGCCAAATTGGGACATTATCTTAAAGCAGGCCATGAATCACAAGCGCGAAGATTTAAAATACATGGAAAAAGCCTTTGAATTGGCTGAGCAAGGACTGTTCACCACCGGTGAAAATCCGCGGGTCGGTTGTGTGCTGGTTAAGGACGATCAAATCATTGGTGAAGGTTTTCATCTTCGACCGGGTGAACCCCATGCTGAAGTTCATGCTTTACGACAAGCCGGTGAACAAGCCAAAGGCAGCACCGCCTATGTCACCTTAGAACCTTGCTGTCATCACGGCAAAACACCGCCTTGCAGTCAGGCTTTAATCGATGCCGGTGTGGCGCGGGTGGTGGTGGCCAACAATGATCCCAATGCGCTGGTCGGTGGTCAGGGCCTACAGCAACTCAAAACAGCCGGCATCGAAGTCACCACCGGCGTGTCGGCCGAATTGGGTGATGATTTGAATGCCGGGTTTTTTAAACGTATGCGCGAAGGGCTCCCCTGGGTGCGTTGCAAACTGGCCCAGTCTTTAGATGGTCGCACCGCCATGGCCAGTGGTGAAAGTTATTGGATTACCGGTGAGTCCGCCCGGTGTGACGTGCAATATTGGCGAGCGCGTAGTGGCGCCATTATTACCGGCGTCGAGACTGTCATTCAGGATGACTGCCGCTTAACGGTACGACCAAATGACTTGCCCGATAACGACCAGGATAAACCACAATTCTTCGCTGAGCATCAACCCTTGCGAGTCATTATTGACAGCCGTTTACGCACCCCTTTACATGCCAAAATTTTGCAGCAGCAACCGGTGTTGCTGGTATGCGCGCAGGCTTCTGAAGAACAAAAACAGCCGTTTCGTGATATTGGCTGTGAGGTTGAAACCATGCCCGGATTAGATCATCGGGTGGATTTAGCCGCGGTGTTACATTATCTCGCCGAGCAGGGCATTAATGAGGTGTTGGTGGAAGCCGGGGCCACGCTGGCCGGGGCTTTTGTCGAAGCCAAACTGGTGGATGAACTGGTGATTTATACCGCACCGGTGCTGATGGGCGCCTCGGGGCGGCCTTTATTGGATTTTCACATTGATAAAATGGCAGACAGACTCCATATTCAGACTATCTCAATGCAGGCTTTTGATCAAGACTGGCGCCTCCGTGCGACCTTAAATAATAAATAACTATGTTTACCGGAATTATACAAAGCGTCGGTGAAGTCATCGAGCACAAAATCCAGCCGCAAGGCGATTTGCGGTTCCATATTAAAACCGGCCTGGCTGATTATGACCGCATTCAAATCGGTGATTCCATTGCTATGGACGGGGTTTGTTTAACCGTGGTAGAACGTCAGGATGATGTGGTTGCGGTGGATGTTTCCATGGAAACCGTGCGTAAAACCTCAGTAAATAACTGGCAACCGGGAACCGCCGTCAATATTGAGCCGGCTTTAACCTTGCAAACGCCTTTGGGTGGTCATTTAGTCAGTGGTCACGTGGATGGTCTGGCCACTTGTGTTAAGCGCGAGTCCGAAGCCCGCAGTGAAGTGTTTACTTTTCAATTAC
>CAZLAW010000220.1:0-2262 GCA_964557625.1 uncultured Marinicella sp. | reverse complement strand
ATTCGTAGGCCTTGGTACTGCTGGACACATATTTGGTTCGCGGCTTTTTGGCATAGCGTTGTATTTTGCGGGCAATTTCCTCTTTCATTTGCGCCAGTTTTTGTTGTTTTAAATTGTTTTGTTGTTCTTGCGGACTGGGCTTTTGGGGTTGTTGTTGTTTTTCAGTGGTGAGCTTTTGTTCCGCATTGATCCGGGTAATCACGGCGGTGTCTTGTTGTTGGCTGCTCTTCTGCTGGGCTTTGGTTTGCTGTTTAGACAGTCCTTCCTGGATTACAGCCGGGCCACTGGCAATGTCGGTTGGACGGCTTTTGTCTTCTGTATGACCGCCGCCTAATTGGTTATTAACGGACAGGTAGTCAGCTTCTTTGGGTATTTCGGTATGGGTTTTCTGGGTTAAAATGACATCCATGCTGTGAATCACTCGGGGTGAACGGTCCTGAAATGAAAAGGATACGCCTAAAATAATCATGGCAAGCAGTAGCACCGCCAGTGTAAAGGTTAAAACATTTTTGTCTTTGACTGTAATGCGTCGGTCACTCATAACATATTTTCAAGCGCATCGATTAAATCGCCGGCAATATCCAAGCCGTAAATTTGATCAAGCTCACGAATACAGGTTGGACTGGTGACATTGACTTCGGTCAGATAATCGCCGATGACATCAATACCGGCAAATACAATACCCATGGATTCTAACACCGGGCCCACAGCTTCGCAGATGGCATAGTCTCGCTGACTTAAAGCCACTCCTTTGCCACTGCCGCCTTTGGCTAAGTTGCCACGAAAGTCCTGTTCTGATGGAATGCGGGCCAGGGCATAGGGAACAGGGTTGCCATTAATTAGAAGAATGCGTTTATCTCCGGCACTGATTTCGGGAATAAATTTTTGCACAATGGTGGTTTTTGTGCCGTTTTGTGTCACTGTCTCCAAAATTACATTCAGGTTCTTATCTTTTTGTGATGTTTTAAAAATCGACTGGCCGCCCATGCCATCCATCGGTTTGACAATCACCTCATCTAATTCAGCGACAGCCTGACGTAATAATTCAGGGTTGCGGCTGATGCGGTTAGCAGGGGTAAAACCGGTAAAAATCTCAGTAAAGAACTTCTCATTGGCATCCCGCAAAGCCTGCGGTTTATTGAATACTAAGACGCCTTGTTTTTCAGCCAGTTCCAGTATATATGTGTCCATGATGTATTCCATGTCAAAGGGCGGATCCTTACGCATGGCAATGCAATCAAAGGTGGTTAACGGCTGCGTTTCGACCGGTTCTAATGCATAATAATCGTGGCGCTGATCAACCACCTTAATGGGCTGACACAGGGCCGCCGGCTGACCGGCTGAAGTGAACAAACCGTCAGGCTGGATATAGAACAGCTGATGGCCACGTTTTTGCGCAGCCAGCAACATGGCAAAAGTGGAGTCTTTGCTCGGGTTAATGGATTCAATGGGGTCCATCACGAAGGCTAATTTCATTTTTTATCCGGTTAATAAATTGTTAATTGGATCAAATTATAATATGCTAACGTCGAGATTTTACCGTACCCGATAGAATCTTATTAGGAATAAAGCTAAATCAACGATAAAAAATCGTTGCTGACAGTTTGTGCGTCATTGACATATGGATAATTATTGTCACTGTTGGTAGCTTAATGTTAAAAATAAGCGCCGCTTGGTGAAAATAACAGATAAAACGGCACTTTTGGAAAAATTGTTTTGTAATCGTTAAAAAAATCGGTTATTTTCTTGAGAATGACAGACTTAGACGATTAAGTTAATAATAAATGTAAGAAACAAAAAAGACGAAAAATGTTGCTAATGAGCTTGGAGAGATTATGAATTTAGAAGGTCTGAAAGTGATGGTCATTGATGACAGTAAAACCATCCGTAGAACCGCCGAAACACTCTTAAAAAAAGAAGGTTGTGACGTCATTAGTGTTGATAATGGTTATGAAGCCTTATCTCAGATCGCCGATTTAAACCCCGACATCATTTTTGTTGACATT
This sequence comes from uncultured Marinicella sp., assembly GCA_964557625.1. GTDB lineage: Bacteria > Pseudomonadota > Gammaproteobacteria > Xanthomonadales > Marinicellaceae > Marinicella. The sequence continues at coordinate 256 of CAZLAW010000220.1, read as the reverse complement.
ATGATGCCCCGCCTTGACGGATATAAAACCTGTGCACTGATAAAGATGAACAGCGAACATAAATCAACACCGGTTATTATGTTGTCAAGTAAAGATGGTTTGTTTGATAAGGCCAAAGGCCGGGTGGTCGGTGCTGAAGAATATTTAACCAAACCGTTCACCAAGGAAGAACTTATTGAAGCCATTGAGAACCATGTGAAACAGGATTAATCATCATGAGTAAACAAATCATTAAACCGTTTGAATTATTACTGCA
>CAZLAW010000219.1:0-2293 GCA_964557625.1 uncultured Marinicella sp. | reverse complement strand
ACCTGATTACCAAAACGTTCAGCGTCTATGCTTATAGAATTAATTTTCTGTTCAAGCACCCATTGACCTTCCGTTAGCTGAAAAACATAAACAGAATTGTTATCACGATCTCTGTATTTTGAAGCAGCACCAACAACCAATGTATTATTATGAAGCGAAATATCCGATCCAAACTGAATATCTGAGTCGTATCTAGTCGGCGTTATCTGTTGTTTTTCAACCCAATCACCATTCTCGAATTTAAAATAATGAATGGCGCCTGCATTCGGCACATCTTTAGAAACCACCATCATATGATGATCCGATAAAGCAACTGAACCGCCCCGGGTTTAACGGAGAGTTTTTTACTTGAGTCATGCCGCATTGGCAGACTCACCCTGTGATGCATAATACATCATTTCTTTTTCAACTGGTGGTATATCGCCAATTGATGATAGTAATCGGTGATTATTAAACCAGTTGACCCATCCCAAAGTGGCTATCTCTACTTCCTCCAAAGTATTGTAAGGCCCTTCATGGTAAATCAGTTCTGTTTTGTAAAGACCATTAATGGTTTCGGCCAAAGCATTATCATATGAATCACCCACTGAACCAACTGAGGCCTCAATACCAGCTTCAATTAAACGCTCAGTATAGGCGATCGAGAGATACTGGCTGCCACGATCAGAGTGGTGAACCAAATCATCTTGCCTGCCTCTGGCCCACAGCGCTTGTTCCAAAGCATCAAGCACCAGTGATGTGTCCATTGTTTTCAGCACACGCCAGCCAACAATCATACGGGCAAAGACATCAACCACAAAAGCCACAAACACATAGCCAGAGCGTGTCCATACATAGGTGATATCAGCCACCCACAGATCATTGGGCTTGCTGGCAGCAAATGATCTGTTAACCAAATCAAGTGGTTTGGCATCCAGATCAGAACTGATGGTGGTTTTACAGGCTTTTCCCCTGATGACGCCTTTGATACCAAGGATTTTCATCAATCTGGCAACTGTACAACGAGCCACTGTGACACCCTCTCTGAGCAATTGTTTCCAAACTTTACGAACACCATAAACACAGCGATTTTCATGCCAGACCCGACTGATTTGTGCCATCAGGATATCATCTTGTTTACTTCTGGCAGAACGCAACTGAGGGTTTTTAATGAGTTGCTTGTGGCGATAATAGGTTGATGGTGCAATCGGCAATACCTCGCAGATTGGCTCGACACCATACAATCTCTTTTCTTGATCAATAAAATCAACCATCACTTGCGTTTGCGGTCGAGCTCCGCCTGGGCGAAAAAAGCCGCCGCCTTACGCAAAATTTCATTGGCACGTTTTAACTCACGGTTCTCACGCTCCAGATCTTTGATTTTCATGGTTTGGGTTGTGGTGGTACCGGGCTTGTCACCCTGATCAATTTCAAGTCGATTAACCCAGCTTCTCAGGGTCTCAGGTGTACAACCAATCTTGGCAGCAATGGACTTGATGGTCGACCACCTGGAATTGTGTTCATGTTCGGTTTGCAAAACCAACCGAACGGCTCGCTCTTTCACCTCGGGGGCATATCGGATTTGTTTATTCATAGACTTATTCTCTCAAACTATTGAGTCTCCGACAAACCCGGGGCGGTTCAGATTCATTTTGGTTAAAAATATAAGCTGAGCCTGAATCAATACCATTATCATCATCTCTAACTGCCCCAATCAAAACCCGATCACCGGACAAGCTAACCGACTAACCAAAATAATGATAATTTTCATCGTCAGTTGAATAATGAAGGGCAAATTTATTTTGACAGGTTGTTAAGATGAGACCTTTATAAAAGACTTATAATGAGCAGCTTGTTTTTATTTTATAGCCCACGCAAGTATGACAACACATTTCGACAACCTATTTCCAACCCTTAACAGAATCACCGCTGCAGGTGATATCAGAGCATCAGCCGCAGACTTTAAGGTCATTGAGCACCATGAAGTGGACTTTACCGAAAGTGGCGAACACTTGTGGTTTAAAATTAAGAAAACCGATAGCAACACTGCTTGGGTCGCCACGCAACTGGCCAGTGCCTGTCAGGTGCCTGCGCGCCAAGTGGGCTTTGCCGGGATGAAAGACCGCCATGCCATCACCCAACAATGGTTCAGTGTGCAATTACCGAAGATATCGGATATTAATCTCATTAGAGCTAAACTACCCAATCAGGTAACAATTCTGGAACACCATTGGCACCAGTCTAAAATCAAAACCGGGCAATTAAAATTCAACGAATTCATTTTGGTGATTAGAAATGTCACCGGGGATCAAAC
>CAZLAW010000218.1:0-2310 GCA_964557625.1 uncultured Marinicella sp. | reverse complement strand
CCGGATGATGACCCTTCACCCATCAAAGATATTCTGGGCGGCAGTCTCGGCAGTATTGGTGATAAATTAGGTGGATTGTTTTAATCAATTTGATGGGTTAAAGCCAGATTGCCTGAATGCCTTTATAAATCAACATGGAGCCACTGATAACCATGAAGGCAATGACCCATCTTAAAAAGGCTGTGCTGCTGATTTTTTGTAGGGTCTTTTTACCAATAATGTTGCCGATTATGGCGCCGGCACCCAGGGCCAGACCATACATGATGGTTTGCTCGGTTAAGGCGCCAAAGTAGGCATAACCACTGAGTTGAGCAAACCCCATAAGAAAAGAATTGGCCGTTTTGGTGGCGATCATAGATTCTTTGATTAGCCCGGCATTCAGATAGAACGGATTAAGAACCGGCCCCAATGCGCCCACCAGTGTACCCAAAACCGACACCGCAAAACCCAGGGGAATAAAAGCCATCACCGGCATCTGAAAAGAGCGTTGTTTTTTGCCCCAACGAAATTGCCACAAGGTGCTGATTAAAAAGACACCGATGAGTAATTGTAACCATGTGATTTTAATCGATGTGAATAAATAGGCACCCAGCCAGGCCCCCACAATGGCAGCCGGTGCATAATAAGCCACAATCCGCCAGTTGATATCAGACCAAAACAGTAAAAGCCGTGCCGGTCGGCCGATAAAAGTACCTAAATTGAGCACCACTGCGGTTTGGTTGACACCGACCGTGGCATTGAGTAGTGGCACTAAAATGAGTGCGCCGCCACCGCCGGCCAGTGTCGAGACAATGAATGCCAGAATACCGGCCATAAACAAACCCGTCAGGAGCCAGATATGGGGTTCGTTAAGCCACTCAAACATAAAATATTATCACTGTTTGCTTGCTTGGCATTATACTTGGATAATCTTGTAATCGTTTAAAATAGCCATACTTTAGGAAATCAGGTTGTGACATGTGATGTCAGATACGAAATGTGCAACCCGGGTTAACAATTGAGGTCTAACGGACCATTAATTACAACGTACAGAGCAAAACAACATGAAAAGAGTTTTATTATTTGTCGCCACCAACATCGCCATTCTGGCGGTGATTACCCTTGTTATGCGGTTGTTTGGCTTTGACCATTATTTAACCGCCAATGGTCTGGATTATCGAGCACTGGCGGTGTTTTCACTGTTATGGGGTTCTGTGGGTTCTTTTATTTCACTGGCCATGTCCAAATGGATGGCGAAAAAAGCCATGGGCGTGCAAATCATTGAACAGCCCAGAAATGTCGATGAGCAATGGCTGGTCGATACGGTGAAACGTCAAGCTCAGGCGGCTGGTATCGGTATGCCCGAAGTGGGTATTTTTCCGTCTGATTCACCCAATGCCTTTGCCACCGGCATGAAGAAAAATGATGCGCTTGTCGCAGTTAGTACCGGCTTGTTACAAAGCATGAAGCGCAATGAAGTGGAAGCGGTGCTGGGTCATGAAGTGGCGCATGTGGCCAACGGTGATATGGTGACCATGGCCCTGATTCAAGGTGTGTTAAACGCCTTTGTGATTTTCTTCTCGCGCATTATCGGTTATGCCATTGCTGCGGCCACAAGGGATGAACGGGGTGGTGGTTACACCATGGGCTCATTTATCGGCACTTTGATTGCGCAAATTGTGTTGGGCTTCTTGGCCGCCATAATTGTCAATGCCTTTTCCCGATGGCGCGAATTCCATGCCGATGAGGGCGGTTCACGTTTGGCCGGTAATCAAAATATGATTGATGCCTTAAAAGCCTTACAGCGCAGTTCCAGAACAGAACCGCTTGAAGGCGAGTTTGCGGCCTTTGGTATCACCAGTGGTGGTCAGGTGCGACAGGTTCTGTCTAAATTATTCGCCACCCATCCGCCCTTAGAAGACCGCATCGCGGCGCTTGAGAATATTCAAAGGGCTTAATTTTATGTGGTCATTGTCGTTTATGTTCCCGGTTTTATGAGATTGGGAGCGATGTATGATTTGAATGAACACGTCTGCTCACCAACTTTTAATTTTTACAGATTGAGCGAACACACCACTCAGTCCCCTCTCAAGAGGGGAGGAAAATAAACAATATTAAGAGCCGAAAGCTCTTTTGTTTTTAAATAAAAGAGCAAAACTATTCCCCTCTTGAGAGGGGCGCAGGGGTGTGTTCAATAAGCATGTTAATCAGTGCGCTACTTCATAGTATCGGTGGTGCGCATTGGATTAAGTTATTTAAAAATCGATTTAGATGTGAATGGTTTACGTTTGGATTGTGCGAAACGTCAGATTAATCCGCGGTTCGGTGACT
>CAZLAW010000217.1:0-2350 GCA_964557625.1 uncultured Marinicella sp. | reverse complement strand
TTTCTAAAGTTGGTTTAACCAAGTACCTGGTTACGCTGGCTTTGTTGCTGACCTCAGTGGTTGGCGCAGCGCAGCTACAAACCGCTGTACAGGTGGTTAATGAAACCAACGCACAAGCTAAACAAGCACAAGATCAGGTTAATCGCCTGAATGATCAGACTGAAGAGTTACTCGTACAATACCGCACGGTGTTGTCTGAGATTGACAGTTTAACGGTTTATAACCAACAACTGGAAGCCGTGGTCAATGATCAAAACCTGCAAATTCAATCCATGAATGATCAAATGGCTGAGTTGGAATCAACCAACCGAGCGATTGTGCCATTGGTTATTGAAATGGTTGATATGTTGGGTCGCATGATTGAAGCGGATATTCCCTTCAAAATTAAAGAACGCACCAATCGGGTTGTACAATTAGAAAACATTCTGGAAGATTCCAATGTGACCACATCGGAAAAATACCGTAAAGTCACAGAAGCCTACCAAATCGAGCTGGATTATGGTCGCTCAGTGTCCACTTATGAGGGTGAACTCGAAAATGGCGTTAAAGTGAGTTTCTTGCAAATTGGTCGCACCGCGTTGTTGTATCAAACCCTTGATCAGAAAAAATCCGGTTGGTATAACCCCCAAACCGATGCGTTTGAAGAGTTACCTAATCGTTATAACACCGCCATCAAAGATGGTATCCGTATTGCCGCTAAACAAGCTGCCCCGAATTTGGTCGGCTTGCCCATATTGCATCAGGTATCAGGAGAGTAAATCATGAAAAAATTAATGATATGTTTATTGACACTTGGTCTGATGGCAACCGGCGCTCAAGCGCAAAACAAAGCCTCTTTGGATCAACTGTTGAAAGAAGTTCGTGAAGCGGCCACGCAAAGTTCAAAAGAGAATCAGCAACGCATAAACGAATTTAAACAAAAGCGAAATCAGCAAAGTCAATTACTGTCTCAGGCGCGGGCCAAATTACAGGCACTGGAAGCCCGCACCGAAGAGTTAAAAGCAGAATTTGATGAAAATGAAATACTGTTGGCTGATTTGGAAACCACGTTGGCTGAGCGATCAGGAAACTTAGGTGAAATGCAAGGTACGGTTAAAGTTTTGGCCGGCGACTTGCGAAGTGCCATCCAGGAATCCTTAACTTCGGCTGAAATTGACAACGAGCGTCTGACATTCTTAAATGAACTGGCGGCGCAAACTAAATTACCTAATATTAAAGAGCTGCGTGATTTATGGTATTACATGCAACAAGAAATTGTGGCCGAAGGTAATATTTCAAAATTCAATGCCAAAGTCCGTGATGAAAGAGGTGAAATTGAACCTAGTGTACCGGTCACCCGAGTGGGTGTTTTTAATGCCTTTGATGATCAGGGTAATTTCCTGGTTTGGAAAGCCGCTGATCAAACCGGAACCGGTGAAGGTGAATTGCAGCGTCTGTTAAAACAACCCAGCAGTAAATTTTCATCCATGGCTAAGAACTTTGTAAACGCCGGTGAAGGTGAATTGGTGCAAACACCGGTTGATTACACCCGTGGTACCATTTTGCAGCTGGTGGTTCAAACACCCAGTATTCAAGAAAAAGTTAAGCAAGGTGGCGTGGTTGGTTACGTGATTTTGTCTTTAGGTGCTTTGGGCCTGATTTTGGGTCTGATTAAATTCTTTATGTTACTGGCTTCAGGCAGTAAGATTAAATCTCAATTGAAGAAAAAACAGCCTAATCAAAACAATGCCCTGGGTCGCATTATGTCGGTTTACACCGAAAACCCTGATGCCGACGTTGAAACCATGGAATTGAAACTGGATGAGGCCATCATCCGTGAAACCGGTCCTTTGGAATCCGGTCTGCCGTTTATTAAAGTGCTGTACGTGATTGCACCGTTATTGGGTCTTTTGGGTACGGTTGTCGGTATGATTCAAACTTTCCAAATGATTACCTTAATGGGTACCGGTGATCCAAAATCGATGGCCGGCGGTATTTCCATGGCCCTGGTCACCACCGTATTGGGTCTGGTTGTTGCCATCCCGTTAACGGTTTTACATTCTATCTTACAATCCATGGCCAAAAAGCAAACCCAGGTGCTTGAAGAGCAAAGTGCCGGTATTATTGCGAATATGGCGGAGAAATAAGCATGTTTTGGCTGAGAGAGCAATGGTACGACATCTTGGCATTTATCGACATGGGTGGCCCGGTACTCTGGGCCATCTTTATCCTTTTGTTTGTGATGTGGCTGATGATTTTAGAGCGCATGTGGTACTACTCGTTCACTTATCCCGGCGAGCGAAAACGTATCATTGAAGAATGGAATCAACGTGCCGATACCACCAGTTGGTATGCCAAACGAATTAAAGAT
>CAZLAW010000216.1:0-2357 GCA_964557625.1 uncultured Marinicella sp. | reverse complement strand
ATTGTTAACGGTGAAGTCCCTGATTTATCAATACCCGGGCTTGTTTAATCAGGTCATCAGTTGGTGCGCTGTTGATCTGATCTATGGTAATCACTGGATGGAACGTTAATTCAATGGTGCCGGGTAAAATCCGCAGGCTTTTGGCCGGCATCACTTCGTCGGCACCTTTGATGGTAACCGGCAGGATGGGTAAAGACAGTGACTGTGCCATTTTAAACGCCCCTTTTTTAAAAGGCAGCAGCTCATGGCCGTTATTGCGGGTGCCTTCTGGGAAAAATAACACCGATGTGCCGCCGGTGAGTTTTTCGCCGGCTTGCTGCATGGTTTGTTTGGCCGCCCGACGGTTACTTCGATCCACGTAAATGTGTCCCATTAAATTACAAGTGTATCCAATAAAGGGTACTTTCCGTAATTCAATTTTCATGACCCATTTAAAGGCCATGGGTAAATAACCGTACAAAACTAAAATGTCGTAGGTACTCTGGTGGTTGGCGACAATGACATAGGATTGTGTGCGATCAATGACATCGGCATTAGTTATTTTTACCCGCACCGGTGTTATCCACAGAATGAAACGTCCCCACAGTCGCGCCACGTATTTATCGGCCCAGGCACCGGCACCGAGCCAGGTAAAGATAATCACAATAATGGCAATCAAAGCAGTCCACAGCCAAGCGATCGGATAAATAAATAACCACACATAGATTTGAAAAACATGTTTTAAAATGACTGTCATGCCGTGCATTATAATGGAAGTACCGGAACTGCCAAGTGGTTCACAATACTAAATTTATTTGTTTTTAAGATACAAGTCATTCAACTTATTGGTAAAATAAGACATGAGGTCATTGTCAATACTGTGATTAAATGACTTGTTTAGGAATTGGGAGTAAAAAAATGAAAACAAAATATGTGGTATTTATGCTGCTTTCGGGTTTACTGTTGGTACCGGCGGCTTCTGCTGAAGTGTTGTTAATTGAGCGCACGCAACAGCAACCCAATCAACCTGTGCCAAAGCATGGTCAAACCATGCAGCAGGTGGAAACACAATTTGGTCAACCATTAGCCCGTCGCGCAGCAGTCGGTGAGCCACCCATTACACGCTGGGAATATCCTGATTATGTGGTTTATTTTGAACATAATCTGGTCCTTAATACAGTTTTTAAACATACCGTTCAAACGGAAACACAACCCTGATAATAACTTTATATGTTTAATCGACAAAGCGAGCGGCAACATTGGTTAGCCGACCATTTTGGCCACCGAAATTTTTCCCTCAGCCCTGCTTCTGCCGATGCCAGCTTTCGTCAGTATTTTCGGGTCGTCACCAATGACCACAGTTTTATCTTAATGGATGCGCCACCCGAGCAAGAAGATCTCAGGTCCTTTATACAAGTGCAACAGATGCTGATTAAAGACCACAGCCATGTGCCGGAGATTTTTGCAAAAAACCATGAACTGGGTTTTTTATTACTGAGTGATCTGGGTTCAACTTTATATCTGGATGTACTCAATGAGGACAATGCGGACAGCTTATACAAACAAGCCATTGACAGTTTGTTAAAACTACAAATGACACCGCAAACCACACCGCTGCCAAAATATTCCCAGCAATTGTTAAGCGATGAAATGTGCTTATTCGATGAATGGTTTATCGCGGCACATTTAGGTCATGACTTGAATAATCAGCAACAGCGAGTTCTGAAAGAAACTCGGCAATGGTTATTGGGTTATGCCTTAGAACAGCCACAAGTGATGGTTCACCGTGATTACCATTCACGAAATTTAATGGTGACAGAAGATAACAATCCGGGGATTATCGATTTTCAGGATGCTGTTCATGGCCCTTTTAGTTATGACCTGGTTTCGCTCTTGAAAGATTGTTACATAAGTTGGCCTGATGCGTTGATTAATGATTTATGTCATTATTTTTTAACACGTTATAATGACATTCATCATGACACCATCAGCATGCATCAATTCATGGACTGGTTTCATACCATGACTGCGCAACGTCATTTAAAAACCATAGGTATCTTTTGTCGTCTTCATTACCGTGATGGCAAAAGCGATTATCTGAATGACATTCCAAGAACCTTAAAATACCTCAAACATGCGGCTGATCAATACCCGGAATTGTATGAATTTAATCAATTGCTCGAACAGCTGCAACCCAAAATCAAAGTTCAATAAAGCAACGCATGAAAGCTTTTATTTTAGCGGCCGGTCGTGGTCAGCGGCTTAAACCCATTACCGATGAGATTCCAAAACCATTGGTTGAGGTGCAGGGAAAACCATTACTTTTGCATCATTTACTGGCACTGAAAAAAGCCGGTTTCCGTGACATTGTGATTAAT
>CAZLAW010000215.1:0-2378 GCA_964557625.1 uncultured Marinicella sp. | reverse complement strand
ACGCTGAGTAAGGTTAAATTGAGCCGATAATTATTAATATTGGCGGCTATCAGACCACCAATAACACCCCAAATAAATCCAAAGAGCACACCACCCAATACACTCCAAATCCAAAAGAGCCAATACCAGGTAAGGCTTGGAAAAGGAAAATTTGGTTGCGTACTTAACTCTAATAATTGAGCCATGCCAAGGAAAACAACCAATGCCGGTACACCGGTTATTAGCGCATTCACCTGAATCATGGATGTATGGCGTGTTTTGTCAGTGTTAGATTTATCCAGGGTGTTGAGTAAAGTCAATATTTTATCGGGTGGCAGGATATCAACAATATAAATCAAAAAAGAAGCCGATAAAGCGGTTAACAGGGTGGCTTCGGTTCGGTCTTTTAATACCCACAGAAAAAACAACCAGGTCAATAGCCAGGCTATAAAAAATAATGCCGGTAACAGTAGCATCGGCTTTAGGCGTTGATAGCGTAAATCATGAATTCGAAAACGATATAGGCCATCAGCCAAAAGAATGGGTAATAAAATGTAGGTGACAATCAACTGTAAATCACCGCTTTGTAAGTCAGGAACCGGCTTTATCAATCCAAGAGTGTTTATAACTATAAAGCCAACCAGGACAAATCCAGCGTTCAACGACAGCTGCCAACGGCGTTTCAGCCAGCCCGACACGGCAACGGTGATAAGTAAAATAAGCAATAATAAGCTGATAAAACCAATGGGATGGGCATTATTCATCGGTTTTCCCGATTGGATTGATTGAAGCGGCGGTAACGGTGAAGTGGCAGAATGTAAAGCCCGTAAAAACCATTCGGTTCAACGAAACCGTTACGAAAACCTGCATCACATTCGCGATGAAATAAGCCATGGTTTTTCCTCCTTTCAGGCAATTATTAGCCTGACCCCGTGAACTGTTTTCAGTTCATATCGGAACACACGTTAATAATTATAGCAAAAAATAAAGGCCGTATGAAAAAAACATGATGGGCTTCATCGAGGCATTGAGCGACCTTGTCAATCAGGTCGCTCAATCGTAATTTGTTTAAAAGGCCGGGCAAATCGGTGGCGGAGGACCGTCCCCTTCAAAACCATTGGCAAAGATGAAGTCTTCAAAGCCGTTTTTGAAAATTAGGTCGGTTAAAGTGGCACCTTTGAGTGCTTTGTTGATAATGTTAAAGGGTAAACTACTGCCATCGCCATGGGGAAAGGGTGTCACCGGTTCAGCGATTAAATTAAAATCACCGTAGTTTGGTCCTGTAGTGACATCAATCCAGATACCGTTACTTTCATCGGCAAACAGGGCCACCAACTTATTTTGTTGTGAGAACATTAAACTGGTCAAACGACCGGTGTTATTCCCGTCATCCGTAAATTCAGTACAGGCCGCGGTCATGGTGTTTGGATTAACATCAATTAACACATCCCGATCATGATAGGTCTGCGAATCATAGGCATAGAAATGATTGTTGACGGGGCTGACGGCAAAATCGTGAATGCCTTTGTTCATAATGCCACTGGATGCCAGACAACTATCCACTGCCTGGTCATGATTGCCGTTGGCAATATAATCGTTCACCACACAGGCTGAGAACGCATTGGTTTGGTTGCGGAACTCATTCACAACAGCAGCACAAACCGGGTCAGAACTGTCATCCACATCACTCCAGACTGTTGCTATATTACCGCCGGCGGCCGCTGTTAAATCAGCATGGCTGACCTGACCAATCACGATTTGTGGTGCCTGATAATCCACTTCACCGGTACCGGCCATGACATTGGCCGATGATTCGTAGTTGGTGCGATATGCCAGCAGAAAATAATCACCGGTTTCGTTAAAAGTGGCGGCAGAATGAACAATTGGCACCACTTGTTCGATGTCACCGGAGGTGGACGTTTCTGGTGGTGGTTGGATGGTACCAATGTTCTCATAGCCACCATCGTTACCAATGCGATATACATCCACCGGATCGGCTTTCATAATATCACCGGGTTTACCGGGTGCCGGAAAGGGAAAGGTCATCTCCAAATGAGTACCAACACCGCGACTGTCTGTGGGCATTAAACCATAGAGCAATTGATCCATCGGGTTTAAGCCCAGACCATTAATTGGATTCATCACCGCACTACAACCTGATAGATTCCCTAAGACCTGTTGATCTGTTAAGTTAGTACATTGACTGGTTAAGGTCATATTGCCTAAATTATCGTTAGATAGGGTGTAGGCACGGTTTAAGTAGTCCTGGAAAGATGTTGAAGCATTGGGTGAGCAATTAAGCGGATCTCCGGCGATGGCAAACGAACTGAAGCCTAATGCTGTAATGATTGACAGGCAAAAATGTTTTTTCATAAAAATCTCGGGGTTTTGGTACGTGT
>CAZLAW010000214.1:0-2513 GCA_964557625.1 uncultured Marinicella sp. | reverse complement strand
TGATTTAGCGGAAAAAGTACATTTAAACACCACCGGCTGGGTTCTGCCGCCATTGTTGGCCAGACTGGACATGGCGCCACCTTTGACCGCTGCCTGATTATTCGTAAACTCGACATTACCGAACACCGGACCGCTAACACCGCCGTTGGCATCGTTATAAATCGCCCCACCTTCGCCCCAGAGGTTGCCGGGTAAGGTTTTGTTGTTTCTGAACACGGTGTTTTCGATAATCGGCCGAGTGTCGCCGTTATTAAAACCCTGGTTATATAAAGCACCACCGTAAACAGCCACGTTATTAATAAATTCCAGATTCCTTAATATCGGGCTACAGGCGGTGCCGGTACCGTCAGATTCGCACACCATGCCACCGCCGTTACCGTTGTCGGCATAACCGTCACGAATAATAAAACCATCGATTTCAGTGCCGTTATGAATGGGTGCACCGCTGGCACCGTCTAAGTACAGCACATGGCGACTGTTATCCGTGGTTGATGAAGATGAGCCGATATTGCCCGATAATACCGCCTTGTTGTACAGATAATCGCGCTGGGTTCGGCTGACTTCCGTGCCATAAAACCCACCAAATACTTTAACCCCGCCTTTAACCCTGAAACTGACATTTCGGTTACCACTCGCCGTGGGGTAGTAGGTGCCTGATTTTACCCAGATTTCCGGGCATTGAGCGGGGTCGTTTAAGGCTGATTGCAAGTTTTTTGTTTGTTGCCAGGTTGCGCCACTGGCAGACGTATTGCCATTTACCGAAACACGACATACCTGTGCCTGTGTTGAGCCGATAAAAAATAAAAATGTTACGCCGATAAAACGACAGATTGATGTTGTTGCCAGGATATTCATAAGACCTCCAAAGAAAGTTGTTCATTGTTTATCCTCAGTAACGACAGTGGTGATTCAGACAGGACAACTAATCTAAAAAAAAAGGCCGGCAAGCGCAAAAAAGTACCCGCCAGCCTTCGGAGGACCCGTTTGTTCTTGTTAAAACACCCCCAGACTATCGGCAAAGATTAAATCGGTGTTGGCCGGGGCTTCTAAAGCACCGAGATCACAACTGGCGGTGCCGTCATTATCACCATCGACTTCGCGGCTCTGGCCGTTTTGGTCTTCATTAAGATCGGCACCCGGCGGAATCCAGCAATTAAAATTATCCTCATAATCAATCGCCGGTGAATCGGCAGTTAACTCAAAACCGGGTAAGTATAATGGTATGTCCGGATTGGGATTATCGTAATCAATCAGACCCGATAACTGCGGATCAGCGACAATATTGCCGTCATTGGAATCAAAGCCGCAACTGCCATCATCGTCGATGTTGTCTAAATGGGCCACTGTACTGCCTGAACAGTTAGCGCTCAATTGACCATAGGCCAGAATACTTTTGGCGAAAGCCACGGTGCCGCCGTTAAGCTGGTAGGCTTGCGCGCCTGCTGTGACTGCGGCATTGTGTGCCAGTGTGGATGCATAGACCTGAATATTGCCACCGATGGTGGATATGGCACCCCCTTCGCCGGCCATATTCATACCAAAGGTACTGTTCAGGATTTCAACCACCAAACCACCTTGCCCAAGCCCATGAACCGCGCCACCACTGACATCCGCGACATTCCCTAAAAAAACATTGCGTTGTGTCTGAAAGGTTTGGCCACCTTGCAATGCCGCGAAATAAATGGCGCCACCGCGCTCTGTGGCATGGTTGCCGTAAAATCGGTTCCGGTTCATGTCAATGGTATCACCAGCTTCATGAATATACATCGCACCACCATAATCAGCCACATTGTTCTGAAATAAATTCTGCTCAATCAATAAGCTGCCTGCGGTGATGTTTTTACCATACACCGCGCCACCGGCGGCATTATTATTCACATTGTCCACCGCACGGTTGTTGATAAAGTGATTACGCTGAATTTTAAAATCCGCCACCAAACTGCTATTGGCATAAATGACACCACCGTCAACACCTTCATTATTCTCAAAGACACTGTCCACAATTTCGACTTTACCGGCCTCCTCAATCCAGACAGACCCGCCATTGTCACCGGGATCACCGTCTTTCAGATGTAAACTCACCAGCGCAAAATCGTCGTCATTCCAGTCACTTTGATTAACATGAAAATGCCGGCTGTTGGGGCCTGCGATAATCTCAATTTTGGGGCCCACCCCTAAACGACCGATTAGCACAGAACCAATCACGTCGATTTCACTCTGCAACTGAATCGGCTGATTGACATCGATTAAAATAATATCCACGGTATTGTCATCACCGGCGGTGCAATCTTCCAGGGCGAAGTTCAGGTTGGCCGAATTCACCGCCTCGCGTAAATCACAACCGCCATCTCCGCCGGTGTATAAATCATCCGCCCGATCGACAATAATCACAGCCGCTTGTGACGCCATGGAAAGCGCCATAGCCAGCATAACAAGTAAAAGTTTGTTCATATGTCCTCTCCAAAATAAAACCTATACCTGTCATAACGGATAGACCGGCCAATCACTGCCAA
>CAZLAW010000213.1:0-2527 GCA_964557625.1 uncultured Marinicella sp. | reverse complement strand
ACAATCCGGTTGCGGATAAACCGATTTTGTACGCCATGGGCTCCATCCATGCCCGCGAATACCCGCCGGCGGAACTGGTAACCCGCTTTGCCGAGTATCTACTGAACAATTACGGTCAAGATGCCGATGCCACCTGGCTGGTGGATGAACATGAAATTCATTTGCTGTTACAAGGTAATCCCGATGGCCGAGAAATTGCGGAAAACCAAAGCTTTCCCGACCAACGTAAAAACCGCAACGAAAACCATTGTTTTAATGGCGATCAACAAGGTGTTGATATGAACCGTAACTTTGGTTTTTACTGGAATCAGGGCACTGGTTCCAGCGGACAGGCTTGCAGCCAAGTTTATCGGGGTACGGCTGCTTACAGCGAACCGGAAACCGATGCCATTGACAGCTATATTAAAAACCTGTTCCCCGATGATCGACCGGATGATTTAACCACACCGGCGCCATTAACCAAATCGGGTGTTTATATTGATATTCACAATGTCGCCGAGCTGACCATGTTTCCCTGGGGCTTTGCTGACAATACCCCCGAAGCGCCCAATCACGACCAATTACAGACACTGGCTCGGCGATTATCTTACTTTAACGGCTACCGCTCTCAGAAATCGAATGAACTTTATGGTGCCGATGGCGCTTCTGATGACAATGCCTATGGCACCTTAGGGGTTGCCGCGTTTACCATTGAACTCGGTGAAGGCAGCTTTTACTCCAGTTGTTCATCTTTTAATAACACCATATGGCCAGATAATCTAAAAGCCTTACTGTATGCGGCGAAAGTCGCCAGACAACCCTACATCATGGCATCGGGTCCCAGTGTGGAACAATTACCGCTTAATCCGATAGAAGTGGCTCAAGGCCAAAATATGTCAGTTCAAGGCCTTGCCACCGATGATAACTTCTATCAACAAAATGGCACTGAACCCACTCAGAATATCACTACAGTCCAGGCTTACATCGATACTCCACCCTGGCATAGCGGCGCGCTGGCGACGTCATTGACGGCTCAAGACGGCAGTTTTAACAGCAGCAGTGAATATTTTACCGGCACCCTACCGACAGCAGGATTGACACCCGGCCGACACATGGTCTGGTTCACCGCCACCGATGCTGAAGGCATCACCGGAGTACCCTCTGCTGTGTTTATTGATGTTATTGATCCGGCATTAATCGGCACCCTGAACGGCACCGTGACCGATCAGGCGGATGGTTTAGCCATTGCTTCGGCAAACATTAATTTTGACAATTTAATCGTCAGTACCGACAGTAACGGCTATTACGAATTTCAGGCCACTGCCAGAACCGCTGACCTCATCGTCAGTAAAGCCGGTTATCAATTACAAACGTTGCCTGGCGTGACCATCACCGCACAACAAAGCAACACCCAAAATATTGTTTTACAAGCCACTTGTGGCGATATTTCCAATGATCTGGAAGCCTTTAATAATCTGGCCGAGGCCGAGGCCGCGGGCTGGCAAACCGGTGCCAATGTCGGCAGCGATGACTGGCGGCTTGAAACCGGTGATGATCATTCAACCGGTCAAGGTAAGGCCTTGGTATCCACCGATGTCAACAGCTTAGCCGATAAGTTCATTATTACTCCGGAAGTGGCTTTGATCGATAACGCCACTTTGCGCTTTTGGCACAAACATGATTTTGAAGCCGGTAATGCGTATTACGATGGTGGCGTATTAGAAATTTCTACCGACAACGGTCAAAACTGGAGTGATTTAGGCAGCCATATCACCCAAAATGGCTATAACGGCACATTGGATGGCGGTTATGGCCAACCCTTGGGCGCTCGACCGGCTTTTGTTGACAGTCTGGGTACTTTCCAACAAGTTGTCGTGGATTTATCCGGCTTTGCGAATCAAACCGTCCGGGTTCGCTGGCGTATGGGCACCGACAGTGGCGTGGGTGCCGGTGACTGGTTAATCGATGACATTGTTGTTAGCGGCTACCGAAGTTGCGACAATGATGATTTAATCTTCGCAAACGGTTTTGATTAATGAATTAAGCTCAAGGCCTGTTTGATGTCTTTGACCACCCATTGTCTGTCCAGGACAGCATAAACGCTGTGGCGCTCAAAATCTTTGACCAGTTCATCGCGAACACCCGACAAAATAACCTGAATATTTTGTTTTTGAAAGTTAACAATAATCTCTTTTAAGGTCTCATAACCGGTGGCATCAATCAGCGGCACATAGCGCATGCGCATAATGATGGTTTTCGCCGATGCAGACGGAATGCTGGTCATGGTGTGTTGAAACTGCCGGGCCGCCCCAAAAAACAACGGCCCGTTAATTTCATACAAAACAACGCCTTCAGGCACATCCAGGGTTTCTTCGTCAAATAAACGCTCCACCCGTTCTTGTTCAATATTAATATTATTAACCTGCACCGATTGGCTCATGCGGTGCATAAACATAAAGCTCGACAGCACAATACCAACCTGGATGGCAATCACCAAATCAAATATCACCGTTAAGAAAAAGGTGGTAAGCAAGATAATAATATCCAT
>CAZLAW010000212.1:0-2568 GCA_964557625.1 uncultured Marinicella sp. | reverse complement strand
GTCGCTTATGCCTATGCCACCGACCGCGGCCTGGATTCTCAAATTAAATTTCAGGATGCGTTGCGCCACTTGGGTTTCACCGTCAAGCTCAAAAACTTCATTCAGCGCCAGGACGGCTCCGCCAAAGGTGACTGGGATGTCGGCATCACCATCGATGTTCTTAAACATGCCCCAGATTTAGAACACATCATTTTACTTTCCGGCGACGGAGATTTCAGTCTGTTGCTGGATGAAGTGAAAAAGCATCATAAGTGTAGCACTCAGGTTTATGGTGTTCGCGACCTCACCGCTGATGCGCTCATTGATTCAGCGGATGATTTTCATCCCATTAAACCTGAAGACCTACAATAAAAAGTTTTTAATATCAGCGGCCTGAGTATGGGCGTCGGCATAGCCTAAATCGATTAAAGCACCGGTATAGCCAGGCTCAAACAACAAATAACTCGGCATACGCCAGTCTTTGCCCCAGCCACCAATCATCTTTAACAGCGTTTGCACCGGTTTTGGGATTTCTCTGGCATGTTCTGCAGTCAAATCTCGCACATCGCGGCTGGGTTTAATCACCAGGGTATTAATCGGTCGCAGACTATATTCCGCTCTTTTATCCGGTGAAATGAGCTCCAGGGTGCGGTTAATGCGTTGCAAACGTGATAAATCTGCCATCAGCATATCCATGAAAATGGTATCCAACATAAAGCCACCCAGATGACCCATGCTTGGGTATTCAGTTACCGTCTGCGGTTTCTCAATCGGTGACTCATCCCGGGTTCCGATGACCAAAATTCGTTCAGCCCCCAAATGTATTGCCGGTGATAATGGCGCGGTCATGCGTAAACCACCATCACCGTAATGCTCATAGCCAATACGCTGCGCCGGAAATAAAAACGGCAAGGCAGTTGACGCCATGACATGGGCAACCGTCATGGATTCCCGGATACCCACGCGTCGCGTTCGCTGCCAGGCATTAATATCCGATTCACCTTGAAAAAAACATTTGGCCATGGCTGTGTCATAAGACGAAGCGGTTATCGAGATACCCCTCAAAAACCCGTCATCAATGGCTTCTTGAATTTGCGACAACTTCAATTCCCGACTGAGTAATTCATAGAGTGGCGTGTTATCCAACAATGATTTCGGCGGATCAAGACCCAAACGCCCGAACAGTAATGACCCCAATACCCGTGCCATGGTCTTAAAAACACAACGGGCATCGGTTCTATAGACGTCGTCACAATGAATGTTACGCCAAAAATACTCCAGACGTTTAGCACCAAATTGTTGTCTTTTGGCATGTGACGCCATAACGGCCGCATTAATGGCTCCGGCCGACGTGCCATTAATAATCGGAAAACGAAAGCCTTTGGGCATCATTTCCATGACGGCTTTCAAAACACCCACTTGATAAGCACCACGGGCGCCACCACCGGGCAACATCAGTGCCGTGGCCGGGACCGTTTTGGGTTGTTGATTTGTTGTTGTCAATACTTAGAATTATAACAATAAGGTTCTTTATTATAGCCAAGATACCCTTTTTGTTAAACGCATGCGATTTTTTGTAAAACGGCAAGAAATTGTGTATTCTTATCACATGACTGACCTAGCCCTGACTTTGATTCAAACAAAACTGCATTGGCAAGATCCAAAAGCGAATCGGGCACATTTCGAACAGCTTATTCAAGGAATTGATGGTGCAACCAATGTCATTATTTTACCGGAAATGTTCACCACCGGCTTTACCATGGCAGCCAGAGGCTACGCTGAACCTGATTCAGGCGAAACCTTAAACTGGATGGTTCAACAAGCCCAACAATCTCAAGCTGTTATCACCGGCAGCATTATCACCGAAGTACAAGGTCATTTTTTTAATCGACTGTATTGGGTCGAACCCAATGGTAGCTTTAAATATTACGATAAAAAACACCTGTTCAGCTATGCGGATGAGGATCAACACTTCACCGCCGGCCGGGAACGATTGGTGGTTGAATACCGGGGCTGGCGGATTTGTCCGCTTATCTGTTATGACCTGCGTTTCCCGGTGTGGTCACGCAACAATATCGATTATGACGTGCTCATATATATCGCCAACTGGCCGGCGCCGCGGCAAGAGGCTTGGCAAACATTACTGAAAGCCCGCGCCATCGAAAATATGAGCTACGTGGCTGGTGTTAATCGTATTGGAACTGACGGCAACGACCATCACTATGCCGGCGGTTCTATCGTTTATGACGCCTTGGGTCAACCACTGACAAAGAATCATAACAACCAAGCCTTCACAAAATCCGTCATTCTGAACCGCCTCGAATTAAAACATCACCGTCAACGCTTCGGCTTTCTCAATGATCGAGATCATTTCACCCTGAAATAAATCTGTTTTTAACGTTATTTTCAGGCCCAATTTGTTACCCTTATCTTTTAAATCAAGGAATCTGCCATGAGCCAAGTTAAATTCAAAAACAATCCCGTCCACCTGAATGCCGAGCAGCCCCAAGTGGGTCAAAAAGCCCCGGACTTTCAACTGACCGGTGTCGATTTATCGGAGGTCACATTAGATAACTTCAAAGGCCAGCG
>CAZLAW010000211.1:0-2591 GCA_964557625.1 uncultured Marinicella sp. | reverse complement strand
TAAGACAGACCGGACCATTCCAGGCCGAACTGGCCGGGTAAGTTATCAACAATTTGCTGCACTTCGTTCATCGCCACGCCCGAAGAGACACCCGGTGCCGGTTGTCCCTGAATATTCATCGAAGGCACCGCATTAAAGCGCTCCAGTTTCGGTGATCCGTAAACCCATTCCATGGTAGAAAAGCGATCAAAAGGAATCATCTCGCCCTGATTATTACGCACATACCATTTGGATAAATCTTCGGGTTTCATACGTGCCGGCGCATCGCCTTGCATATAGACTTTTTTGACTTTGCCCCGATCCAGGAAATCATTGACATAGCTGGAACCCCATGCAATTTGCAGGGTGCGGTTAATGGCATTCAAATCAAGTCCCATGGTGGCGGCTTTTTCATTATCAATATTAATCTTTAACTGCGGCACATCACTGAGACCATTGGGTCTTACGGCGACCAGTTTAGGGTTTTGAGCAGCTGCACCAAGAACCTGATTACGGGCTTGCATCAGGGCTTCGTGACCTTCTCCACCGCGATCCACCAGTTGAAAACTAAAGCCTGAAGCGTTACCCAATGATTGAATCGGAGGTGGGAAAAAGGCGAAAGCACTGGCATCCTTAATTTGAGAAAATGCCGCCATGGCCTGACCGGCGACAGCAAATACACTCAAATCATCACCCGGGCGTTCTTCCCAGTCTTTAAGTCGGATAAACCCCATACCGGCGTTTTGTGCCAAACCGGAAAAACTGAAACCCACCACCGTAAAGAACCCTTCCACGGTATCAGCTTGTTCGGTTAACAAGTAGTGTTCAATTTGTCTCATTGATTCACGGGTACGTTCGGCTGTGGCGCCCACAGGCGCATCCACCAGCACAAACATGGTGCCCTGGTCTTCATCCGGTAAAAAGGATTTTGGCAAAGAGCTAAACAGCAACATTACCACAGCAATAATCAGTGCATAGATACCCACAAAACGAATAATGCGACGCGCCATGTGCGAGGTGGCGCTTTCGTATCGACTTCTAACCCAGTCAAAACCCCGGTTGAACGGGCCAAAAAAACCTTTTTTACGGTCATGATCGGGCTTTTTGGGTTTTAAGAAGGTGGCACATAAAGTGGGTGATAAGACCAGAGCCACCAGCACCGAAAGCCCCATCACTGAAACAATCGTGATTGAGAACTGCCGATAAATCGCACCACTGGAGCCCGGAAAAAAGGCCATCGGCACAAACACCGCCGATAACACCACACCAATACCAATTAAGGCACCGGAAATTTGATCCATGGATTTTTTGGTGGCTTCTTTCGGATCCAGGCCATCCTCTTCCATCACCCGTTCAACGTTTTCAACCACCACAATGGCATCATCCACCAGCAAACCGATGGCCAGCACCATGGCAAACATGGTTAAGACATTAATGGTATAACCAAACACGCCCATAATGGCGAAAGTACCCAATAACACCACCGGAATGGCGATGGTGGGAATTAAGGTGGCGCGGAAACTTTGTAAGAACAGCAACATCACCAAAAACACCAGTCCCACCGCTTCAATCATGGTCATCACCACAGATGAAATGGATTTTTCAATAAACGGTGTGGTGTCAAAAGGAAACACCACTTCTACCCCTTCGGGTAAATAGGGTGTCAGCTCATTCACTTTGGCTTTGACTAAATCTGCTGTTTCCAGCGCATTGGCACCGGTAGATAAAGACACCGCCATTCCGGACGCCGGTTTACCTTTAAAGCGTGAAATGGTGCTGTAAAATTCCGAGCCGAGTTCAACCCGTGCCACATCACTTAAGCGTACCTGTGAACCGTCGGTATTGACCCGCAAAATAATATTTTTAAAATCTTCAACAGTTTGTAAACGTGACTGGGCTTTCACGGTGGCATTAATCTGTTGTCCGTCAACCGCCGGTAAGGCACCCAGTTGGCCCGCCGATATGTCGGTATTCTGAGCACGGATGGCGGTTTGCACATCCACCGGTGTCATGCCGTAGTTAACCAGCTTATCGGGGTCTAACCAGATACGCATGGCATATTGAGAGCCAAATACCTGCACATTACCCACACCTTTCAGTCGGGAAACCGGATCCTGAAAGTTCGACACCAGAATATCACCCAGTTGTCCCTGGCTGACACTGCCGTCTTCAGAGTAAAAGCCCACCACCAAGAGGAATGAATCATTGGATTTGGTCACAGTCACACCCTGGGTCTGCACTTCTTGTGGCAGACGGGTAATGGCGCCCTGAACTTTGTTCTGAGTCTGGACCTGGGCAATGTCCGCATCGGTTCCCGGTTCAAAAGTCAGGGTAATCGATGCTGAACCGTCCTGACTTGAGGCATTAAAATACCGCAGGTTATCAATCCCGGTTAACTGCTGTTCAATCACCTGCGTCACCGCGTTTTCAACCGTGCTGGCTGACGCACCCGGATAACTGGCATTGATGGCCACCGTTGGTGGTGCCACTGTGGGGTATTGTTCCACCGGTAAATTGGTGATGGTCAGGGCACCGGCCAACATAATAATGATGGCAATCACCCAGGCAAAAACCGGACGTTCAATAAAATAGCGTGCCATAATTATTCCTGA
>CAZLAW010000210.1:0-2616 GCA_964557625.1 uncultured Marinicella sp. | reverse complement strand
TTAAAGTCAATCCCGATGTGCCGATTATGATTGGCGCCGATAAAGCCGTGTCTTACGGTCAGGTCTATCAGGCCATGGCGGTGGCGCAACAAGCCGGGGCTAAAAAAGTGGGTTTGATCAGCGAGCCGATAAAACCGGATTAACTATTTAATGGCGATGCAAGCAGAAGACAAAAAGGCCCTGATCTATTCTGTGGCATTACATGTTGTGTTGGTACTGTTGCTGTTTTTGGCCAACGGTCAGCAGGTGATAACACCGCCCAAGGGCATGGCCATTGAGGCCGAGATTGTGGATTTAAGCCAACCCATATCGGCACCTGAGCCAAAAACTGAGCCAACAATTGAACCAAAACCCGAGCCTGAACCCGAGCCCGAACCTGAACCTGAACCGGAACCGGAACCAGAACCCGAACCAGAACCAGAACCGGAACCTGAACTCGAGCCAGAACCTGAGCCACAAATCAAACCTAAGCCACCAAAACCTGATCCGGCTGTTTTAAAACGCCAACAAGAACAGGCCGAGCGTTTAAAGAAACTGGAAGAACTCAGAAAAAAACGCCAGGCCGCTGAAGCCGCTGCTGAGGCACAGAAAAAACCTGAACAAGAACCCGTACAAACCACCACGGATAACAATGAACAAGAACCCAGTGGTCCCATTGGTACACCGGATGGCCGGGTTGGTCAGGAACCCAGCCTGCTAAACCGATACATTGCGGCCATTCAGGCGGATGTCACCCGACAATGGGCCCGACCTGCCGGAACCCCATCGGGATTGAAGTGTCAGATAAAGGTCAACCAAATTCCAGGCGGCGGGGTGATTAATGTCACCATCGGCAGCCCCTGTAATGCGGATACGGTGGTGAAAAATTCCATCATCAATGCGGTTAAAAAAGCCGATCCATTGCCTTATGCCGGTTTTGAACCGGTGTTTGAACGACGACTTAATTTTATTTTTCAGTATCAAGGAGACTGACTTTATGCGAATACTCTTGACCTTATGCGTCCTATTGATGAGCCAACAGGCTTTGGCACAATTAAATATCACCATTGATGGCGGCAGCGCCAGTGCCATTCCGATTGCCATCACTGATTTTAATTATCCCGACGGCCCCTTGAGCACGGATATCAGTGCCGTGATTCGCAATGATCTGGCGCGTTCAGGTCAGTTTGCACCGCTAGCCAAAGATTTGTTGGTGGAACATCCGACAGCCGATGATGATATCAACATGGGCACCTGGCGTTTATTAAAAGCCGATTACCTGGCGTACGGTTCGATTCAATCAGTTTCTGCCGGGCGCATTGAAATACGTTTTCGTTTATCTTCAGTGGCAGATCAAAAACAGTTACTGGCCTTAACCTTACCGCTTAAAACCGATCAATTGCGCGCCGGTGCCCATTTTATAGCCGATAAAATTTATCAGGAAATTATCGGCGTCCCCGGGGCATTTTCGACCAAACTGGCTTATGTAACCGTGACGGAAAATGCCAGTGGTATTCATTACCAGCTGATGGTCTCAGATGCCGATGGCTTTAATCCCCAATCGTTGGTCACTTCCAAAGAACCGTTGATGTCGCCGGCCTGGTCTCCTGATCGGCAACGGCTGGCCTATGTGTCCTTTGAACAAGGTAATTCCGCGATTTATGTGCAAAACCTGAAAACCGGTGAGCGCACTTTAATGGCCAGTTTTAAAGGCATCAACAGTGCCCCAAAATTCTCACCCGATGGCCGTCAACTGGCAGTAACTTTATCAAAAGGCGGTAATCCGGATATTTACAGCATCGATTTGGTCACCCAGGCAGTGACCCAACTCACCACCCATTGGGCCATTGACACTGAACCGGAATGGTCAACCGATGGCCGGCGCTTGTTTTTCACTTCTGACCGGGGCGGTAAGCCGCAAATTTATCAACTCGATTTAGCCTCAAAAGACCTCAGTCGGGTCACTTTTGAAGGTGATTACAATTCCCGCGCCAGTTTATCACCGGATGAAACATATTTGGCGATGGTGCATGGTAACAACAATAATTTCAAAATTGGTTTATTGCACCGACCATCCGGCACTTTACAATTACTGTCCAAAGGACCGCTGGATGAATCACCCAGTTTTGCACCCAATGGTTCCATGGTTTTATACGCCACCAAGAACAATCGGAACCAAGGTGTATTACGCGCAGTGTCTTTAGACGGTCAAACCACCAATGATCTGGTGTTAACAGACGGCAGTGTCCGTGAACCGGCCTGGTCACCCCTGAATTAGGATAAGTGATGTCACAAGTCAAAATTAAAACAGACTGGGTTAATCATTACACTTTTATCAGCAGTAATGCGGACAACCAAAGCCTTATTATGGATGCATCGCTTAATGCCAAAGACAGCAAAAAAGCCCCATCGCCCATGGAAGTGGTGCTTATGGGCTTAACCGGTTGCGCCGGTATTGATGTCAAAATGATACTCACTAAAGCGCGCCAACAGATGCGCGCCATTCACATTGAAGCCAGCGGTGAACGGGCTGATGCGGTACCGGCTGTTTACACAAAAATCCATTTACATTTCACAGTCAGTGGTGTTGATTTGGCGGATAAGCAGGTGGCTCGGGCGGTACAATTATCGGCAGAA
>CAZLAW010000209.1:0-2676 GCA_964557625.1 uncultured Marinicella sp. | reverse complement strand
GGAGTTCACTATGCGTCTATTAACAACATGTTTATTAATACTAATATTATCGGCTTGTGCCACCAGTCCCACCGGTCGTAATCAGTTGATTTTAGTGGGTGATGAGCAAATGCAACAAATGGGGGTTGATTCATTTCAGCAATTGAAGGCCAATAATAAAATCAGTCAAGATAGAAATAAACAGCAATATGTTCGCTGTGTCGCCACCCATATTATAGATGCCTTGCCACAGGAATGGTCCGGCCGTGACTGGGAAGTGGTGGTTTTTGAGGATGACAGCGCCAATGCCTTTGCCTTACCCGGTGGTAAAATCGGTGTGCATACCGGTCTTCTGGATGTGGCAAAAACCCCGTCTCAATTAGCGGCTGTGGTTGGTCATGAAATTGCCCATGTGTTGGCCAGGCACGGCGCCGAGCGGGTGTCATTACAGGTGGCTTCACAGGCCGGTATGCAGTTGGCAGACATCATGGCACGGCAACATATGGAAGGTTCCACCGAACAGCAGATTCTAATGGCCGGATTGGGTATTGGTACGCAAGTGGGTATTTTATTGCCTTTTAGTCGCACCCATGAATCTGAAGCTGATCAATACGGTTTAAATTTAATGGCCCGTGCCGGTTTTAATCCTGAAGAGAGTATCCAGTTGTGGAAAAACATGGACAAGGCCTCAAAAGGACAACGGCCACCGGAATTTTTGTCCACCCATCCCGAACCTGACAATCGTATAGTGGCGTTACAGAAATATTTGCCGGAAGCGCAGAAATTACAACAACAGGCCATACAAAACGGTCGTCGACCTAATTGTCGCTTATAAAGATCATGGCATTACTCCGGTTCGGTTGGGGCTTGCGTCGTCGCGGACTGGGTTTGAGATAAGCGGTTGGTGTTATAGCGTTTTTCAAATTGGATAAGCGTCGGCTTGAGAAAATTTTCTTCAAAGCGACGCTCTTGATCAAACCAGGCCGGCTTATGTTGCTCAATTAAGGCATCGCCACGCGTCATCAAATCCATAAGATTAAGCTGCGCCTCATAGGCACGTTTAAAAAAGCTTAAATCCGGCACAGCGTTATTACCGGTGAGGGCACTGCGGATGGTCATGTCTTTATGGAAAGTGGTGGGGAAAAGAGCCAGCACCGTGGCCTGTAAACGACGACTTTCCGTCAGGTACTCAAAGACTGCATTGGATAAAGCGGAATCATAGATTCTGGCCGGGTTACTGGTGGTTAATTTCCGGTATATCTGCTGCTGTACGGTGTTGGTGTGCTGGATAAACGTTTCATTAACAAGCGGCTTGATATTGTCCATGGTATCGACCAAATTGACACGGCTGACATTAATACTGTTTTGCCATTGTGGCCAATGATGTTTAATAATGTTGTTGATGTCAACTTTCTGGGCGGTTAAGAACGTTAAACGATTGGGTAGTAAGCCAAAAGTACCACGGTCTAAGGATGTGGTGATTTGTTGGCCGATAATGGGCAACGGACAAGCCATGTCCAATACCGAGGGATTGTTTTCTGCAAACAAATAAACATAGCGTTGGGTGGTTTCAAGCGGTTGTTCAAAAACCACATGATCATTATATTTACCCACCAATGTAAAACTTAACTGACCTTCATAATTGGCAATTTTTTTATTATTCAGCTGTGTCGGCAACGATTTTCTTTCTTGCCAGCCCACCTGATCGTAACAAATAGATAACGTGCCTAATTTCAGTTGTTGCGCAATTTTCAGGTGATTGGGAAACAGTTGTAAGACCTTATTATCCGGTTTGAGCTGAATGTGAGCGCCACAGGCCGTTTGGACATCACAGGCTGAAATAGTCAGTTCTTCAGGCACCGCATCGGTTAACTGGTCGGTATTTTGAAAAAAATCAATGTCGCTGCCTTTCGCCAATTGCGTATCCCGGTAGTCTTTCAGGTATAGACGGATGGCCTGTTTCACCGTTGACCATTTTTGTTCTAACTGAGTATATTGGTTTCGTAACACGGTCGCAGGCTGAAAACAATCGGGGTACTGATAAACGTTTAAACCGGTGTTTATAATCGATTGAATATCTGTTTCCGCGGGTTGTTTAATTGCCATAATTCCGGGCCAGCGATCATGTAACCAGTTCAGCGATTCGACCGCCATCAACCATTCAACGGGATTGGGTTTTAGTGAAAATTGATCAAGACAGGTTTGCTCTCCCACAGCTTGTGCGGGTAAATAATTGATGATTTGGGGTGCCGGCATGTCCAGAACCCGGGCCATACTAACCGGGTTGTCAAGCATGGTAACCTGTCCGGCCAGGCCGTTGTCAAAGGCATGAATCTGGGCCCAATCAATAAAATCTTGCAGACAACTTTCAAACTGATGATCGGCAATAGGTTGCGCCGGATGCGGCGGAATGTGGGTGCTCAGATTAAGGCAGACCTCGAGATTCTTTTGCAGTTGATCCCGCAATGGTTGGCTAAAATAATTGACCGGGTCTTGTATGCCGGTGGCCAGACTTACTATGTGAGCATTAATTGTCGCATCGATGTGGTCGGGGTTTTTAAATTTTTTGGGTAATTGTTCGAAAATCGACTCAATAAGGGCATAAAGGCGCACATCCCTGGCCCCAATAATGGCCTGATGATTAAGCCACAGTGCCCGGGAAGTGGCAATGTGCTGTTGCAACAGTTTTTGTTCTTC
>CAZLAW010000208.1:0-2720 GCA_964557625.1 uncultured Marinicella sp. | reverse complement strand
AAGCCTTGCAACAAAAACGCGGCATTTATTTCTCACGTTCTCGGCAGCAATTATGGCGCAAAGGTGATACCAGCGGTGAACTGCAGACACTGATGCAAGTGGACGTGGATTGTGATGGTGACACACTGTTATTTTTGGTCAAGCAAAGCAACAAAGCCTGTCATCTCAATCGCTACAGCTGTTTTGCCAGCCAACAATTACCCTATTCACTGGATTACCTGAATGATGTTTTTACGCAACGTCTGAAGGAGCCCGTCAAACAAAGCAGTTTTACTCAACAGTTACTGAATAGCACATCTTTACAAATTGAAAAGTTAGAAGAAGAATGTCAGGAGTTGATTGAAGCCAAATCCCGCAACGAAGTCCGCTGGGAGGCCGCTGATGTGATGTTCTTCGCCCTGGCCATGGCGAAAGCAAAAGGTGTCAGTTATCGGGACATTATCAATGAACTTCGGAGCCGAAATAATGAACGCTGATATTATCTCTATTCACGATTACCAACGACCTGCAATGGCTCAACAAGCGGCCATTGTTGACACTGTTCAAAAAATGCTACAACAGGTCGTTAAGCAAGGCGATGCCGCCATTAACCAGTACAGCCGCGACATC
Organism: uncultured Marinicella sp.; assembly: GCA_964557625.1. GTDB lineage: Bacteria > Pseudomonadota > Gammaproteobacteria > Xanthomonadales > Marinicellaceae > Marinicella. The sequence continues at coordinate 2,111 of CAZLAW010000208.1, read as the reverse complement.
GACGGCTTTAGTCCTGAACGAATGACCTTGAAAGACTTTGATGATTATCATTTAACGGATGAATTAAAAACTGCCATCAAAAGCAGTCACCAACGCATTAAAAAATTCTGCCAATTTCAAGCCAAAGGCCTCAAATCAGACTCCTATGTGGATGACTGCGGTGAGTTCGCCACCCTTTATCAACCGATTGAACGGATTGGTGCGTATATTCCAGGTGGACGTTTTCCATTAATATCAACGGCCCTGATGACATTAACGCCAGCACAGGTTGCCGGCTGTCCGGTGCGGATTGCCTGTTCGCCCAGTGACCATCCGGCGATATTGGCGGCGGCTTCCTTAGCCGGCGCCACTGATTTTATTAAAATTGGCGGTGCCCAGGCAATTGCCGCATTGTCCTATGGCTGGGCTGATATGGTCCAAGTTGATATGATTGTCGGACCGGGCAATGCCTACGTCAATGAGGCCAAAGCCCAGATTCAACACCGCACAAAGATTGATACCCTGGCGGGCCCCAGTGAACTGTTGGTTTATGCCAATGATGTTGTTCACCCCGACTGGCTGGTGGCTGATGCCATGGCACAAGCCGAACATGATCCGGCCGCAGTCAGTGTGGTCCTCAGCGAATCCTTGCCTTTATTGACACAGATAAAATCACTGTTACGGACTGATAAGAATGCATGTGATTTATTTAATCGGGGCAACATTGTGCTACTGCACAGCGATGCGCAGGCTGACAGTATTGGGTTCATCAATGACTATGCTCCGGAGCATTTGCAAGTAATCGCTCATGACTTTAATCCAAATCAGCTGAAAAACTATGGCTCCTTATTTCTGGGCGAGAACTCTGCGGTGGCTTTTGGTGATTATTGCAGCGGCCCAAACCATACCTTACCCACCGCCGGTGCTGCCAGATATTCAGGCGGTCTCGGCGTGCATCAGTTTTTAAAAGTGCTGACACAGCAAAGCATCAGCGACCAGGGACGCACCACGCTGGCTAAAATCGCCACTGAAATGGCCCGAGCTGAAGGTCTGAGCGAACACCGGCGCAGTGCTGAATTAAGAGTGTAATAATGATCTTAATGTCATAAAGTTGTCATGTATGGCCTGTAAATTGCGGGTCATGAAAGTGAACAAACCAAAATACAGCTTTTGGCTAAGCATTCATCATACGGACGTAAAAATTATTGATCGTATGTATGCTTTGCGCGGCTATGTCGCTTGTTTACCCTGGGCCCGTGCCATTTCTTTTATAGGTGACGGCTGGCTGTATTTGCTGATAGCTCTGCTTTCTTTCATCAGCCACGGACCAGATCATCCTTATTTTTGGATGCTTTTTTTGGGCTTCCTGTTTGAACGACCAAGCTATTATCTGATTAAAAACACGTTAAAACGACAACGTCCGTTTCATTTGTTAAAACGACCGGTTTATTTGCAACCTTCTGACGAATTTTCGTTACCATCGGGGCATACATCAGCGGCCTTCTTGTTCGCTGTCATCAGTGCAACATTTGTGCCACAATACCTGATTGTACTGATGCTCATGGCAGCATTAATAGGCTTATCAAGAGTTGCCTTAGGTGTTCACTTTTTATCAGATGTCTTTCTGGGTGCCATCTTAGGCATCAGTTATGCCTTCATAGCTGTTAATTTAGTGACTAATTTTTTTTCAATTGTGACAATTTTGTAACACGTTTGTCATAATTGAGAACGATAATAGCCGTGAGCTTAGGATGACCATTGTTTTTCCGGGCTCTCCTCATTATTTATTTAACCCGATGGTTTTATCTTATGGGTAGGACATCGGCAATCAATGGTTAAATTTATGGCAAACTTTATTAGTGATATGTTGGGTCGCTCACCCGTTGACCCACTTCAAGAACACATTGCAACAGCTTGTAAAGCCGCGTACTTACTACCCGATTTATTCAAAGCTGCCAATCTCAATGACTGGATAAAAGTCGATGAAATCACAAAACAAATCAGAGACTACGAGAATAAAGCTGATGAAATGAAAATGAGTATCCGGGCTCAAATGCCGAAAAGCCTTTTTATGCCGGTACCACGTCAGGATTTATTAGAGCTGGTTCTGGTGCAAGACAAAGTCGCCAACA
>CAZLAW010000207.1:0-2764 GCA_964557625.1 uncultured Marinicella sp. | reverse complement strand
AAGCTGAAGGCTTTGGCTATAAACGCTTCTGGCTGGCGGAGCACCATAATTCGGCCAATATCGGCAGCAGTGCCACCTCGGTGTTGATTGGCTATGTGGCGGGCGGTACTGAAACGATTCGGGTTGGTTCGGGTGGTGTTATGTTGCCCAATCATTCACCACTGATTATAGCTGAGCAATTTGGTACGCTGGCGGCTTTGTATCCTAATCGCATTGATTTGGGATTTGGCAGGGCGCCCGGGACTGATCGCGAAACCATGCTCGCCATCCGTTCTGATTTTATGAATGCGGCACGGTCGTTTCCGGATGAAATCGCCAAGATAGAACGCTATTTTTCCACCGATAATGCTAACTCAAATGTCCGTGTTCATTTAGCAGAGGGTGTTGACGTACCCATCTATATTTTGGGTTCCAGTACGGACAGTGCCCATTTGGCCGCCAGCAAAGGTTTGCCTTATGCCTTTGCCAGTCACTTTGCACCGGCGCATTTAAGTGACGCTTTGCAGATTTATCACCGGGAATTTCAACCCTCCAGAGCCTTAAAGAAACCCTATGTGATGGCGGGTGTTAATATTATTGTCGCCGATACCGATGCGCAGGCTGAACGCTTATTCACGTCACTTATCCGCATGGTTGTGGGTATTTTTACCGGTAAGCGTGATTATGTGCAGCCACCAACAGAGATGACTGATGAGTTGCGGGAAATTCTACAAAATCCACAGATAAAACAAATGCTCAAATATTCTTTTATCGGCAGTAAAGCCACGGTCAAAGCACAAGTTAATGCCTTTCTTGATGAAACCCAGGCCGATGAATTGATTGCTGTGACACATTTGTATGATGTCAATGACCGGATTCGTTCTTATCAGCTGTTTGCGGAGATTATGCAGGAATTGAATTAGGTATGATGTGCTATTGGACCTAAAATACTCATCAAGGGTGCGCCGATTTGATATAATGAATTAATAATTTACCAAGGAGATACCATGAAAGATAAAAAACCAAAACTCACGCGACAAACCGGCGCTCCGGTTGGCGATAACCAGAATGCCCAAACGGCCGGTCCACGCGGGCCGATGCTGATGCAGGATGCCTGGTTTTTAGAAAAAATGGCCAACTTTGACCGTGAAGTGATTCCGGAAAGACGAATGCATGCCAAAGGCTCAGGTGCTTTTGGTACCTTTACAGTGACTCATGATATCAGTCAGTACACTAAGGCCCAAATTTTTAGCCAAGTTGGGCAAAAAACCGATATGTTTGCGCGCTTTTCAACGGTGGCCGGTGAACGCGGAGCGGCGGATGCGGAGCGCGATATTCGGGGGTTTGCCCTGAAGTTTTATACCGATGAAGGTATCTGGGATTTGGTGGGTAATAACACGCCGGTGTTTTTCTTTCGTGATCCGATGAAGTTTCCGGACTTAAACCACGCAGTCAAACGTGACCCCAAAACCAACATGCGAGATGCCAATAATAACTGGGATTTCTGGACCTTGTTGCCGGAAGCCTTGCATCAGCTCACCATCTTAATGAGCGATCGTGGTCTGCCGACAGGCTACAGAAATATGCACGGCTTTGGCAGTCACACATACAGCTTGATTAATAAAGACAATGTCAGGCATTGGGTGAAGTTTCATTTTGTCACGCAACAGGGCATTAAAAACCTGTCTGATGAGGAAGCGGCCAAAGTTATTGGTATGGATCGGGAATCATCACAACGGGATTTATTTGAGGCCATCGAAAACAAGGATTTTCCGAGGTGGAAGATGTTTATTCAGGTGATGACTGAAGAAGAAGCAAAAACCTATCGTTTCCATCCTTTTGATTTAACCAAAGTCTGGTCTAAAAAAGATTTCCCGCTGATTCCTGTGGGTGAGTTTGAGCTTAATAAAAACCCGGAAAACTATTTTCAGGATGTTGAACAAGCGGCGTTCAATCCAACTAACATTGTGCCGGGCATTGGTTTTTCACCGGATAAAATGCTGCAAGGCAGGCTGTTTTCTTACGGCGATGCGCAGCGTTATCGACTGGGTGTGAATCATTATCAGATTCCGGTCAATAAACCCACTTGTCCTTACCATGCCTATCACCGAGATGGTGCCATGCGGGTTGACGGTAATTATGGCGGCACCAAGCATTATGAACCCAACAGTTATGGCGAATGGCAAGAACAACCCGACGCCAAAGAACCGCCACTTGAATTAAGTGGTGATGCCTATGCCCATAATTTCAGAGACGATGATGAGGATTATTTCACCCAACCGGGCGATTTATACCGCATCATCAAAGCCGATGGCAAAGCCGATGTATTGTTCAACAATACAGCGGCTAATATTGGCGGTGCAGAGAAGTTTATTCAAATTCGGCATATCCGACACTGCTACCAAGCCGATCCTGAATACGGTGAAGGTGTGGCCAAAGCACTTGGCCTAAGCATGGATGAGGTCAACAAATTCGACATGACGCCTTATGATAAATGGGCGCCGAAGCCGACGAAAGGATAAACCACTTTTTTGAAATTTACTCACCTCAAACAAACCATCTAAGCGCGTTAAATGTTCACTGATGGTTTGTTTGGATGAGTCAATATTTGGTGGGCAGAGCCCACCCTACGATACGCATACCTACTGCTTTTTTTTGAGTTAACGAACATGCATATTATTTTCTCTCATGGTAAGGAAAGTGGCCCGGACGGCGGTAAAATTCGGGCTTTATCGGCGATTGCTGATGATTTAGGTTATACCTATGAATCGGTGGATTATCGTGA
>CAZLAW010000206.1:0-2852 GCA_964557625.1 uncultured Marinicella sp. | reverse complement strand
GGTGAGCGTACCCGTGAAGGTAATGACTTCTATTATGAAATGCAGGAAGCCGGTGTAGTGAACATTGACAACCTGGAAGAATCCAAAGTGGCCATGGTTTACGGCCAGATGAATGAGCCGCCGGGTAACCGTTTACGGGTTGCTTTAACCGGTTTGACCATCGCTGAATACTTCCGAGATGAAGGCCGTGACGTTTTACTGTTTATTGACAACATTTACCGTTACACCCTGGCCGGTACCGAGGTATCCGCGCTGCTGGGTCGGATGCCATCTGCGGTGGGTTATCAGCCGACACTGGCTGAAGAGATGGGTAAATTACAGGAACGAATTACCTCCACCAAAAAAGGTTCGATTACTTCGATTCAGGCAGTGTACGTACCGGCAGATGACTTGACCGATCCGTCACCTGCCACCACCTTTGCGCACTTAGACGCCACTGTGGTCTTGTCACGATCCATTGCTGAGCTGGGTATTTATCCGGCGGTGGATCCGTTAGACTCAACCTCACGCCAGTTGGATCCACTGATGGTGGGTGAAGAGCACTACCAAACAGCCCGTGCGGTTCAAGGTACCTTGCAACGCTATAAGGAATTGAAAGACATTATCGCCATTTTAGGTATGGATGAATTGTCTGAAGAAGACAAACAAACCGTTTACCGTGCGCGTAAAATTGAACGATTCTTCTCACAACCTTTCTTTGTGGCCGAAGTGTTTACCGGAACCCCCGGTACTTATGTGCCATTGAGTGAAACCATTCGTGGTTTTAAAGGCATTATTGACGGTGAATACGATCACATCCCTGAGCAGGCTTTCTACATGGCCGGCAGCATTGATGAAGTGTTGGAAAAAGCCAAAAAAATGTCTGAAAAGGCCGCCTGAGGACAGCTAAATGAAGACCATACAATGTGATATAGTCAGTGCCGAAAATGCCATTTATTCCGGTGATGTCACCATGGTCATCGCCAGTGGTGTGGCCGGTGAATTGGGTATTGCCCCACGACACACACCCTTGATTACCCGGCTAAAACCGGGTCAGGTGCGGGTCCATCACACCGATGGTACGGAACAGGAATTTTATGTCTCCGGTGGTATTTTAGAAGTCCAGCCTAATCTGGTATCGGTACTGGCCGATACCGCAATTCGTGCCAAAGACATCGATGAAGCGGCGGCGATTAAAGCCAAAGAAGAAGCTGAAAATCTGTTGCAAGACAGCAATAAACAGTACGACCTGGCACAAGTTCAGGCCGATTTGGCCAAAGCCGTCGCGCAAATCCAGGCCATCAGCCGCTTGAAGAAAAAGTTAAAAAGATAGACTCCAATATTTATAAATAATGTTAAGCCGGAATAATTTCCGGCTTTTTTGTGTGCTATAAATTTTGGATATCTATCTTTTTAATACCGAGCGCAGCCGAGGTACCTCCTGATGTTGAGTAATTATCAAAAAACATTGTCCCCATAAGTTCAGAACGTATTCTTAAATCCATCAACATTCCTAAATCTTTACCGGTTTTTTTATGCCAAAAATAATAAATTATGGAATCAAAACGTCGAATATCAGATAATAAAAGTGTATAAACTCAGGTATTAATAATGTATAAATTTATAATCGGTGTCATTCTGGGCATGATTATCACCGCTTTTGCTTATTTCGCGGTGACAATCAGTGCATCCACGATAAAATTACCATTCACTCTCATGGCCGTTTTGATTGTCTTAATCGCCATCACGATTTACCTGGCTTACAGATTTTATCAACAAGACCAACGAACGTAATTAAACAAACAACAACCCTGACTTTGTTTGATGAAACATCACATCAATAATCACAAACACCTGCCTGAATTCATCCGACTCAATGAGCTATGGATTAGTCATTTTTTTGAATTGGAACAGTCAGACAAAGCACTGGCGAAACACCCTGAAAAAATAATCAATGACGGCGGTTACGTCATCAGTCTGACAAAATCCGATCAAGTCATCGCTGTTTGCGCCCTGTTTAACAAAAGCGATGGTATTTACGAATTAGCTCGAATGACCGTCCATCCCAATTTTCGCGGTCAGGGTCTGGCGCATCAACTTATGGAGGCCTGTTTTGATCAACTCAGAAAGATTAAGGCTCAGAAAGTCTATTTAATTTCAAACACCCAACTCAAAGCCGCCATTCAACTCTATAAACAGCATGGTTTTATCACCACCCACCGGGGTCCGCATCCGGATTATCAGCGTGCGGATATTGTGATGGAAAGAGATTCAAAAACCACAGAGGTTAAACAATAAAGAATGTCTAAAATGAAATTTAAAACAACTCAGATAGTGGCTGTTTTCTGTTTAATACTCATCAATCTGACTACTCAAGCGAGTTTTATCTATGCGCCTTTAGAGGAATTGTTGGCTGAAGCTGATTTGATTGTCGCCGGTGAAATAATTCATAAAGACTATGTCAAAAAAGAAACGCTGAACAATTGGTCTATACGTGATCCCGTAACGGGACAAATGGAGACAAAATCAGAGATAAAAATGGGTATATTTACTGATTATGAGTTACACGTGGATGAAGTTATTAAAGGCTCAATTAAGGCGGATATCATTCACATTGAAGAATCGGGTGGTTGTTATGATGGGATTTGCGCAACCGCCAGTACCGGTTATCAATATGAGATTGGTGACCAGGTTTTTATCCTGTTAAAGAAAAGAGCTGACCGGCCTTTTTATCAATCTACCCGGCAGGGTTATACCGCTTACTATCTGTCAGACGATGGCAGAATTTACAGGCATTCTGATGAATTAGAAATTATTAATGGCGCTGGCTTTGAACGTTCACCTCAGCCTGAACCTGAAACCTTGGAGGAAAT
>CAZLAW010000205.1:0-2962 GCA_964557625.1 uncultured Marinicella sp. | reverse complement strand
CAGTCGGCTTTATCAAAATATTCCTGAGGATGTCGGTGCTGAAGTATTACGACGGATCGAGTTAGTGGATGAGGAGACTCAACAAAAACAAGTCAAAAACATTATGCAACGGTTACGCCGGGCAGTGGCACAAACCACACAAATAAGCGCCGATGTCCGACAACTCTGTGATGAAATCATTGCACTATGCCAGCAACGCCTCATTGAAGCGGGTATTGAGTTCCGATCTGACATCACTATTGGTTTTAATTATTCATTTACTAATACCCATCCAAGCGGATTGTTACGTATTATCAATGAATTACTAAGCAATATTATCCGTCATGCCAATGCACAAAAAGTTTTATTGCAGGTGTACAGCGACAAACAACAACTGAGCTTATGCTTGTGTGACAACGGTCGTGGTTTGACGGGACAAGAAAAGGACATGACCATCGGCCGGGGACTTCGGGGCTTGCGAAAACGAGCGACCGTTATGAATGCAGAAATTATCTGGCAGAATCTTCCGGATGGTGGTTTATCAACAACGGTAAGATATCCATGGCCATAAAAACAGTTTTAATCGTTGAAGACCTGCCTGAGGCTCAAGCCTGGTTAAAGCAATCGGCTCAATTGGCTTTCACGGCTTGCCAGGTGGTTGTTGCAGATAATCTGAAAGTAGCCCGTGACACCCTAAAAGATGAAACATTCGATTTGGTTTTATTGGACATTGGACTGCCCGACGGCAGTGGCTTGCAACTGATTCAGCCGATTCTGCATCACCATGCCGGGTGTTTGGTGGTTATGGCTACGTTGTTTGATGATGACACCCATGTTTTCACTGCGTTGCGACAAGGTGCCAAAGGCTATATTCTCAAAGACCAATCCAAAGATGACCTGGCACAAATGCTGTTGGGGATTGAGCGCGGCCATTATCCTCTGTCGCCGTCAGTGGCCAATAAATTATTACAGTTTTTTCAGCCTGCAACAATTAAAAATGACTTAACACCCCGTGAACAGGAAGTATTGACCCTGGTGGCTAAAGGTTATGCGGTGCCTCAGGTGGCCGATTATTTAACCATAAAAAAAAGCACATGTTACGGCTACGTCAAAGACATTTACCGCAAACTGAATATTAATTCCCGTGCCGAAGCCGCCATGGAAGCGGCAAAAATGGGTTTAATTACACCGGACCATTGAATGTAATGCTGCCCTCAAAGGCATAAGTGGTTTGTCTAGCGGTGGTTTTCGTATTAAGATACGCCATTTACTATCGATAGCCCCTTTACCATGCGCACTTCCCAATTCCACCTTGTTACCCGTAAGGAAACCCCGCAAGACGCCGAAATTATTTCCCATCAACTGATGATTCGAGCCGGCTTGATTCGTAAGCTTGGTGCCGGTTTATATACCTGGTCACCGTTGGGATTTCGGGTTTTGCGTAAAGTGGAACAGATTATTCGCGAGGAAATGAATGCTTGCGGTGCGCTTGAGATGCTGATGCCGGCAGTGCAGCCGAAGGAGTTATGGCAGGAAACCGGGCGTATTGAAGATTTTGGCGGACAATTATTGGCGATGACAGATCGTGCTGAACGGGAATATTTCTTTGGACCGACCCATGAAGAAGTCATCACTGAGTTTGTCCGCGATGAAGTCACGTCTTATAAGCAATTACCGATTAATTTTTATCAGATTCAGACTAAATTTCGTGATGAGATAAGACCACGTTTCGGCGTCATGCGGTCTCGTGAATTTATTATGAAAGACGCCTATTCTTTTCATTTAACGGCCCAATCGCTGGAAGAAACATACCGTTTAATGGAACAGACTTACAGCAAAATTTTAACCCGGATGGGATTACAGTTTCGCTGTGTACTGGCTGATTCAGGTGCCATAGGCGGTTCCGGGTCACAGGAGTTTCATGTTATTGCCGACAGTGGTGAAGATGCCATCATGTACTCAGACAGCGGTGATTATGCCGCCAATATCGAAAAATGCGAAGCAGTGAGTTTAATTGATGAACGCGCTGAAGCCCAACAAGCGCTTAAAGAAGTGGCCACGCCGAATAAAAAAACCATTGAGCAGGTGACAGAATTCTTGGGTATCAAAGCCGAGCAGATGGTGAAAACTCTGTTGGTTAAAGGTGTTGACGCCCCGGTGGCTTTGGTGGTTCGAGGCGACCATCAGTTAAGTGAAGTCAAAGCCGCGCATTTACCGGAAGTGGCCACGCCGTTGCAATTTTTGGACGAGAAAGAAGTGCAGCAACTGGTCGGTTGTGATGTCGGTTCCATCGGTGTTAAGGATTTAGAATGCCCGGTGATTGTCGATTTAACGGTCGCTCATATGAGCGATTTTGTCTGTGGCGCGAATAAAGATGATGTTCATTTAACCGGGGTTAATTGGCAACGGGATGCCGAATTTCAGCAGTCGGTTGATATCCGTGAAGCGCAGGTCGGTGATCCCAGTCCGGATGGCAAAGGCACACTAAAACAAGCCCGTGGCATAGAAGTGGGCCATATTTTCCAATTGGGCGATAAATACTCGAAGGCCATGAATGCGGTGGTGTTGGATGACAGTGGTCGTTCACAAGCCTTGCAAATGGGCTGTTACGGTATGGGTGTATCACGTTTGGTGGCGGCAGCCATTGAACAAAGTCATGATGACAACGGCATTATCTGGCCGGCGGCTTTGGCGCCTTTTCAGGTGGCCATATTACCCATGAACTATCAAAAATCGGTGCAGGTTAAACGCACCGCGGATGAACTTTATGCACAATTAATGAAAGCCGGTTATGAGGTGATTCTGGATGATCGCAAAGTGCGTCCGGGTTTTATGTTGTCTGATTTTGAATTGTTGGGAATTCCCCATCAGGTCATTATTGGTGATCGCTCTCTGGATGAGGGTCATGTTGAATACCGGCATCGAGAGAAAATGGAAAAACAAAAAATTGAGCATGCTAAAATATTCGATTTCCTACAACAAG
>CAZLAW010000204.1:0-2962 GCA_964557625.1 uncultured Marinicella sp. | reverse complement strand
CCCATAATTTCTGAGGCTTCAATAACAACCATAATGGCACTGGGGTCGATGGCTTTAACCAGACTTCTGAGTTGGGGAATCCGTCGGGCATGAACCACCACGAACAGAACATGTTTATTATGTTCTCGGTTAAAGCCGGTGCCAGGAATCAGGGTGCCGTCGCGGTGCAGTTGTTGTTGGATGGTTTGGCTGATTTCCTGGTATTGGTCTGAGACGATGTGAACAATTTTTTCACTGACACCACCGGTGAGCAATTTGTCTATCACTTGTGCTGTGACATAAATACTGATCATGCTCCATAATACCTGTTCCATATCACGAAAGATAAAGCCTACAGCAATGAGTATCAGCATGTCCATAAATAACACGGTTTGGGCAGGTCTAATGTTGGTGTATTGTGACAAAATGCGGGCTACAATCGAGGTGCCACCGGCAGAGGCCTGGGCTTTAAGCACCAAGGCGATGCCGATACCGGCTAAAATACCACCGTATAAAGTGGACAGTAACGGACTGTGTAATGTCAGAAACGGGCTATAAACGGCCATGACATCCACCAAAACGGCGGTAATAATCATGGTGATAATACTGCGGATAGCAAAGCCTATATCAATAAAGTGAAAGCCGGCAATCAGCAAAGGGATATTGACCAGTAACATGGCCACACCCATGGATATGTCACTGAGAAAGTAAATAATCATGGCCATACCGGGGGTGCCACCGGTAAGGATTTTGGCCGGTACCAGGAACAAAGAAATGGCCGCCGCCATAAGGGCAGAACCCAGCAGGATCTTTAGCAGATTTTTGCTTTCTGTGAGCCAGTCAATACCGGTTGTTTTCATTGTGTTGATTCACTCTCAGGCTGTTCCCATAGACGCATAAGACCTTGTTGGGCAGTGGAGGCAACCAGTTGACCGTTGATATCGAACACGTGGCCGGTGGCAAAACCGCGGGCTTCTGAAGCGCTGGGACTGTCACAATCGTATAATAACCAGTCATCAATTTTCAGCGGTCGATGAAACCACATGGCATGATCTAAACTGGCAAATTGTAAACGTGGATCTAAATAGGATATTCCGTGGGGCAAGGTGGCGGTGGATACCAGGTGGTAATCAGAGACAAAGGTTAATAAAGTTCGGTGCACCACTTGATTATCCGGTAATGGAGAACGTGCCCGAAACCAAATTCGTTTTATGGGTTGTTTTGGGGTTTCATCAAAAGGATCCACGTCATTAACAAAACGGAACTCAAACGGCCCCTGGGTGGTTAGGGTGCGTCGCATGCGCGGTGATAGCTGACGAATTTTATCAATGGGAATCAAGGTTTTTTCGGTGAGTTCGTCGGGGCCCGGAACATCCGGCATCGGTGCCTGATGATCAAAGCCGGATTCAAGTTTTTGAAAAGAGCAAGACATAATCAAAATGGTTTTACCATTTTGTATTGCCGAAACCCGACGATTACTGAACGTACGACCATCACGCACCCGCTCAACCTCAAATATCACCGGCTTGTGGCAATCACCTTCTCGCAGAAAATAAGCATGCAGGGAATGAACCTGATGATTTTGGGTGGTTGAATAGGCGGCTTTAAGTGATTGTGCCAGAACCTGGCCGCCAAAAATGCGCCCGGTCCCAATATCCAAAGATTGTCCCCGAAACAGGTTAACCTCTAAATCTTCCAGTGCAAAATACTGCAGCAGCGTTTCGATATCATTACTTTGATTATTCATAATTGTGACTTATTGTAATTTTGTGCATGGCTTCCAATATTAATCAGATGGGTATTTTGCATCACAGTTTGCCAGGGAAACAACGGTCCCGGATCCATTTTACGCGCCACTATCCGCTTTGGGTCGTCTTCTGCCGGGATCTGCCGTTGGTCTAAATCCTCATGGCCAACGATGTGTTTCAAATCCGGTAGTTCATGGCTCAGGTGTTGAATCAATTGGATCAGTGCTTTAATTTGAATATCTGGGTAGGGTTCTGTCATACTTTGATACTTACTATGATACCAGTGTGGATAACGGCCAGTGTTCACCAGTTCAATGCCGACACTGTTCTGGTTATGGTCTTTAACATGGTGCGCCACCCGATTCAGTGAAACCCATTGTTGCACCTGACCCTCGCGGTCTATATAAAAGTGTCCGCTGTTACCGGTTCCGCTGTCGTATAAGATTTTTTCTCCGTATTCTCGGGCTAAAGCCAAATCAGGTAATTCGGTGCAGTGAATCACCAGTAAGTTAATGGCCGTCAGAGAACGTTTGGTAAGCTGTGTATCGTAGCTGAGTTTTTGCGGGTCAATAAACACGTGAAGCTTGCATAAAAGCCATGATTTTAGCAAAATTAACCATGCAATGCTTGGCGCCGATAAAAAAATGTTATAGCATTTGCATTAGTTATTAAAAACCTTTAGAATTCGCCGGCTATGGCTCAGTCACTACCAGAATCCATTGATTTAAATGCTGCGGTGAGGAACCGCTGGCAACTGTCAGGTCAGGTGAAATTGTCGGACCTGCAAAGAATGCCACATGAACTGTTGCACAGTGAAGACTGTTTGATTGAATACGATATTCAATTTCAGACCTCACAAGCGGTTTTGGGTGAGGCGGTTATTCAGGTAAAAGGCGATCTTGAACTGATTTGTCAACGCAGTTTGGAACCTTTTACATATCACATAGAACAACAAAGCACGGTCGCTTTTATAAGTGACGTGGAAGACGAATCTAAAATACCCGATGAGTTTTTATCAAACAGGGTCGAAGAAAAGGTGGTGGACGCCAAATCCCAGGGTGAAGACGAAATATTATTATTGATTCCGGATTATCCGAATAAAGCCGGAGCCAAATTAGACAGTAAATACCTCAGCGATGATGCTGAAGAACCGGAAAATGAGGATGATAATCCGTTTTCTGTGTTAAAAGATTTAAAGTAATTTTGGAGAACCTAAAATGGCAGTACAAAAAAGT
>CAZLAW010000203.1:0-2996 GCA_964557625.1 uncultured Marinicella sp. | reverse complement strand
CATGGCGTTATATTTTTCAGCTAAATCTGTGATGGCTTTTAAAGGTGCAATGGTACCATCCATGGAAAACACACCGTCTGTGACAATTAATCGTCGTTCACAATCCTGGGTTTGTTTAAGAATATCTTCTAAAGCGACCAAGTCACGATTTGGATAACGGTGACGTTGCGCTTTGCATAGACGGATGCCATCTATAATTGAAGCATGATTAAGCTGATCACTGATAACGGCATCATTGGCATCTAAAATGGTTTCAAATAAACCACCATTGGCGGCAAAGCAGGAGGAGTACAGGATGGTGTCTTCGGTGCCAAAAAATTCACTGATTTTCTGCTCCAGCGCTTTGTGTAAATCCTGGGTGCCACAAATAAAACGTACAGAAGCCAGGCCAAAACCATGGCTGTCCAGGGCCCTTTTTGCTGCCTGAATAATGGCCGGATGATCGGCTAATCCTAAGTAGTTATTGGCACAAAAGTTCAGAACTTTTTGGCCATCAGGTAATTCAATGTGGGCCGATTGCGGGCTGACGATAACGCGTTCTTTTTTATAAAGACCGTCATCTTTAATTTGATCGATAACTTTTTGATATTCTTGCATATTAACTCCAGCTACAGACGACTTTGCCACATTGACCCGAGGCCATTAAATCAAAGCCATGTTGAAAGTCGTCAATTGATATTTCATGGGTGAGAACGTTTTGTAAGGGAAACCCGGACAGCAGCATTTGCGTCATTTTATACCAGGTTTCGTACATTTTTCGGCCGGTAACACCTTTTACCGATAAACCTTTGAAAATAATTTTGTCCCAATTGATTTGTGTTTCATCCGGCAACATGCCGAGTAGAGTGACTTTACCGCCGTTATACATATTATGAAGCATGTCATTAAAAGCATTAGGATTACCGGACATCTCCATACCCAAATCAAATCCGGTAATCCGGGCTTCACGCATGACATCGCTCAGTTTTTCCCGGGTAACATTCACGGTTCTGGTGGCGCCCATTTTTTTCGCTAAATCTAAGCGGTAATCATTGACATCAGTAACAATAACATTGCGGGCACCGACATGATTGCAAATCCCGGTGGCAATGATGCCGATTGGCCCGGCACCGGTGATGAGCACATCTTCACCCACCATATCGTATTCCAGGGCACAGTGAGCGGCATTACCAAACGGATCAAAAAATGCCGCCAAACTGGACGGGATGGCATCGGGTACCGGCCACAGGTTTTGCACCGGCATGGCCACATATTCAGCAAAAGCACCATCACGATTAACACCGATACCCCGGGTATTGGGACATAAATGCTGGGTGCCGGCCCGGCAATTTCGACAAACACCGCAGACAATATGACCTTCTGCACTAACCCGTTGGCCGATGTTATACCCGTTTACTTCAACCCCCATATCGACAATATGTCCGACAAATTCATGGCCGATGACCAGCGGTGTTTTGATGTTTTTGGCGGACCATTTGTCCCAATTGTATATATGTAAATCAGTGCCGCAAATGGCTGTTTTTTCGACTTTAATGAGCACGTCATTATGGCCGAAGTCAGGTTTTGCGACGTCATCCATCCAGATGCCTTTTTCAGGAAGTTTTTTGACCAATGCTTTCATAGTGTCACCATGCGAGAATCTGTGTGTTTAAATAATGCCTTGAAATAAGGCGGCCCCATTATAAACTAAATCATGACGATTTTTTGAACAGCAACAAAGCGATCAGAACAAGATCGCTTTGTTTTGTAACAGGAATTGTTTAGCTTTTAGGTGTTGCGGCCAATTCTTCATTACGCAAGTCTTTGCGCAATATTTTTCCGACGTTGGTTTTCGGCAGTTCGTCTCTGAACTCAACGATTTTCGGTATTTTATAGCCAGTCAGGTTTTTACGACAGTGGTTTATGACATCTTCGGCGGTAAGATCATCGTTGTTACGCACCACAAATAGTTTAATTTTTTCTCCCGAACGTTCATCAGGAATGCCGATGGCGGCTGCTTCCACAATGTTGGGATGCAGGGTGGCGGCATCTTCAATTTCGTTGGGATAGACATTAAACCCCGAAACTAAAATCATGTCTTTTTTGCGATCAACAATTTTAAAGTAGCCTTGTTCAGTCATGATGGCAATATCGCCGGTTTTCAACCAGCCGTCAATAAATGTAGCTGCGGTTTCTTTTGGGCGGTTTAAATAACCCTGACTGACCTGTGGTCCTTTTATACACAATTCACCGGGTTCTCCAACGGGTACCGGTTGGTTGTCATCATCACGTATTTGGCATAAGGTGGAAGGGATGGGCAAACCAATGGTGCCGTTATAATCATCCAAAGGGATTGGGTTGATACAGGCTGCCGGTGATGTTTCAGTTAATCCGTATGCTTCAGCCAGGGTCACAGAGGTCACTTTTTTCCAGGCTTCTGCGGTGCTTCTTTGTACCGCCATTCCCCCACCCAGGGCAAACTTAAAAGCAGAAAAATCCAGATCACTGAAACCGGGCGTGTTTAATAAACCGTTGAACAGAGTATTCACGCCGGTCATAACAGTAAATTTATGCTGGCCCAGTTCTTTGACAAAACCCTTCATGTCACGCGGATTGGTGATTAAGATATTCTTTGCACCGTAATACGAAAAGGTCAGCATATTCGCAGTTAAAGCAAAAATATGATAAAGCGGTAAAGCTGTGATGGCCACTTCCTGATGGACGTCATCCAGTTCGCCACCTATCCAAAGCTTGACCTGCATGACATTAGAGACCATATTCCGATTCGTTAAAATGGCGCCTTTTGAAACCCCGGTGGTACCGCCTGTGTATTGTAAAAATGCGATGTCATCCAAGTTTCGTTTTACTTTGGTGAGCGTTTGCTTTTCACCTGCTTTCAGTACGTCCTTAAACTTTTTGGCTTCGGGCAGTTCAAATGCAGGCACCATTTTTTTAATGCGTTTAATGACAAAATCCATAATCCGGCCTTTGATGCCGCCGACCATTTCGCCAATGCT
>CAZLAW010000202.1:0-3027 GCA_964557625.1 uncultured Marinicella sp. | reverse complement strand
CTGCTATATATTTGTAGTGGTATTTTGGCAGGTGAGCCAAAACTGATAAAGCTGTGCTTGGCTTTGTTTACTATTTCTATAATTACGATAAAAAGGTAGGAGTTAAAAAATTAAAATATTATTGGGCGTCCTGTTCGCCATGAGTACTGTGACGGTTAATGCAGCCGTCGTTCTTTCTGAAGATTTTAATGCCGGTATTCCCGGTTCCTGGACCGTTGTTGATAATGAAAGCACTGGGCTTGTATGGACCAATATTGCCGGTTGTGGTGAATCGGGAAATTTCACCGGTGGTGGCGGTGATGCTGCTTGTGCCAGCAGCGATGTGTTTGGTTCGGCTGAATACGACACTGAATTATGGACACCCTCCATGGATTTGTCTGCTTACACCAATACCACATTAGATTTAACAGCCAACTATCAGAATTTTGCGAATAGTGACTTTTTTGATATTGATGTGTCAACTGATGGCGGCACATCTTGGACCAATGAACTCAGTTGGAATGAAGATCATGGAAGCCTTCGTTCAACACCCGGAGAAGCCATTAATCTTGATTTAAGCGCCTATGACGGCCAGTCAAATGTCATCATTCGGTTTCACTATTATAATCCCAATACGAATGACTGGGATTGGTATGCTCAAATTGATGATGTGGTAGTCAGTGGTGATCAAACTGTGGTGGCTGTTCCGGCCACACCGGTACCAACTCTGAGCTTCTGGGCATTGGCGTTATTGTTATCATTGGTGATTAGTTCAACCTTATTGCTTAACAAAAAGCGCGTGTAATCCAATTCAGAACTCGTATCGAAGGGGTACACATGTGGACTGTGTACCCCTTCTTTGTGTCTCATTCTCTTTACTCTCAACATAAATCCCTAATGTTTCCGCCGAATTTAATCTAACGATTACAACAGTCAAAAAATCTGGTGCTGACATATTTTTGTCGATAAAATCGAGAAAAACTGGAATAACCCATGAAAATAATACTTCTATTAATACTTGCTTATACCTCAACCGTTTCCGCAAGGACATTGTCATTCGCTGATTACAATAGCTTAACCGCCATTAAAACCACAGCATTAGGTGAGCAAATAACAATTGCAGATGTTGATTTTGACCATATAGGCACCGTCTCCCTGAATTTAAAACGCTTTAACGTATTTGCCGATCATGCCGAGGTTCTGGTTCATGGCGATCAAGGCACAATAACACAAGCCATGCCGAATAATGTTTATTTTACCGGTGATATTCAAGGCTTAAAGGACAGCCGGGTTTTTATCGGTTTTTTGGAAAATAGTGACATTGAAGGTGTTGTGGAAACCGCTGACGGTTTTAAGTTTACTTTGGATTGGCAGCACAATAATCAATTTAAACTTAATAAACCAAACACAGAAAAAATTGCTCATGCCGATCACCGTGATTATAATCCGAAAGATTTTATCCAAATACCCGAATCTGAAATTATCGAACAGCGCTCAGAATATAGTGGTCATCGTGATAACGGTGTTGATTATCAATTGACCGTTGCCATTGAAACCGATTATGAGTTTTACCAGATTTTTAATGATATTAATGATGAAATCAACTACATAGCCGGCCTGATTGGTTACTTATCTTCCATGTACTATAACGAAATTAATACGTTCGTTCTGGTTGGTGATATCAATATCTGGACCACAGCCGCCGATCCCTGGAATGCCACAAGTTCCGGCTGCGCATTATTTGAGGTGGGTAAATACTGGAATGACAATAATACTGCTGTTAACCGTGCCATTACCCATTTTATCAGCGGCAAAAGTTTAGGCGGCGGTATAGCCTGGAAAGGTGTGCTGTGCAACGGTCCATTCAATTTTAATATCAGTAGTTACAATTGTGGGCTGCCTTACCCCGACTTAGACAAATATGGGGGTGCATATGGTGTCAGTGGTGGTTTATCGGGTTCTTTTAATCCCGCTAACCCGCAGCCCCTTTGGGATATCGTGGTAACCTCTCATGAAATTGGGCATAATTTTAACTCACCCCACACCCATTGTTATGCAGGTATTGGTGGTAACCCCAACCCGGTGGATGAATGTTACAACGGCGAAGCTGGGTGCTTTTCAGGCACCCAAACACTACCTGGACCACAAGGTCAGGGTAGTGGCACCATTATGAGCTACTGCCATTTACGTGGAGGCGGCTTATCCAATATATCATTAACCCTGGGGAAAAATCATGGCTATGGCATTCAACCGGAACGGGTGCCTAATCTCATGCGAGATCATGTTGAGACTGTCGCAAATATACGACCTCAATGCATTATGCCGGCCGCCAATGATTTGATTTTTATGAATGGCTTTGAACAGTAAACCAGGATTGTTGTTTTAATTTATATCAATAGTCGGGCTAACAATATCGCATGTTCTGATTAATTAACGTGCTTTTCCCGATCGGCTAAATCAGCGGCCGCGGTGAATAAAATATCGGTGGATGAGTTCAGGCCGGTTTCTGCCGAATCCTGAATGACACCGATAATAAAGCCAATACCCACCACTTGCGCGGCGACACTGTCATCTATACCAAATAAGCTACAGGCCATGGGAATCAATAACAACGAACCACCGGGCACACCGGATGCGCCGGTGGCGCCAATGGTGGCCAATAAACACAACAAAAAAGCGGTCACGATATTAACGTCAATGCCGACTGTATGAGCAGCCGCCAGGGTCATAACCGTGATGGTTACAGCCGCACCGGCCATATTAATGGTGGCACCGAGGGGAATAGAAATACTGTAGGTTTCTTTACGCAAGCCCATGTTTTTGGCTAATTTCATGTTTACCGGAATATTGGCAGCGGAACTGCGCATAAAAAAAGCAGTGATACCACTTTGCGACAAACACTTGAAAACCAGTGGATAGGGATTACGTTTTAGCTTAATAAAGACAATCAGTGGGTTTAACAACAAAGCCACAATTAACATGGCTGCCAGTAATACCACAATCAGTTTTGTATACGTCGCCAACACCTCGAAACCGGTATCGGCAATG
>CAZLAW010000201.1:0-3060 GCA_964557625.1 uncultured Marinicella sp. | reverse complement strand
GAAGGTGGCCGTACCGTGGGTGCGGGTGTTGTGGCTAAAATTATTGAATAATTAAGCCTCAATAAAATACGCAAAAGCCAACACTTTTGGGGTGTTGGCTTTTGGTGTCTTTAAGAGAATACAGGCCAGTAGCTCAATTGGCAGAGCAGCGGTCTCCAAAACCGCAGGTTGGGGGTTCGATTCCCTCCTGGCCTGCCATCTTTTTTAGGGTGGCGATTTTGGAAGTGAATATAATATGAGTAATGCTGAATCATCGCACAATGTCGGTGACAAACTAAGGTGGTGGCTGGCCATCGGCATCATGATTGCCGGGGTGGCAGCCAATTTATATTTTGTTGATACCTATCCGACCATTATTCGGGTTTTGATGGTGGTAGCCGGCGTTTTAATTGGTGGTTTTCTGGGTTACACAACACCCAAAGGCAAAGAGTTTGCGCGCTTTGTCAGAAACGCCAATATTGAACGTCAAAAAATCGTCTGGCCAACAAAAAATGAAACCATCCAGTCAACCATTATCGTGATTGTTATGGTGTTGGTGATTAGTTTCTTTTTATTCATGTTGGACACCCTCTTTAGTAATTTAGTGGATTACTTCTTCGGAAGTTAAACACGCAGGAGTTTTTCATGTCACACAAATGGTATGTGGTTCACGCCTATTCAGGTTTCGAGCAGCAGGTTTGCCGTTCTCTGCAAGAGCGTATTGAGCGTTTCGGTATGCAAGAGAGTTTTGGCGATATTCTGGTGCCGAAAGAAACCGTTGTGGAAATGAAAAAAGGCCAGAAAAGAAAATCTGAGCGGAAATTTTTCCCGGGATATGTGCTGGTTCAGATGGACATGAATGATGAAACCTGGCACCTGGTGAAAAGTGTGCCAAAAGTGCTCGGATTTATTGGTGGCACCGCTGAAAACCCGGCGCCGATCACTGAACGAGAAGCCAACGCCATCTTACAACGTATTGAAGAAGGTGAGAATAAGCCGCAACCGAAGACCATGTATGACGTGGGTGAAGTGGTGCGGGTGATTGACGGTCCTTTTGCTGATTTTGACGGTGAAGTGGAAGAAGTTAATTACGAAAAAAGCCGCCTGCGGGTGGCCGTATCGATTTTTGGTCGCTCAACACCTGTTGAACTTGAGTTCAGCCAAGTTGAGAAAATGTAAGTTTTTTATTCAACGTATGGGGAGCCCGTTCAGGGCGTTTGCACCCGGAGAGAATTATGGCAAAGAAAGTACAATCCTATATTAAATTACAAGTGCCTGCCGGTCAGGCCAATCCGAGTCCGCCCGTGGGTCCTGCTTTGGGTCAACATGGCGTCAATATCATGGAATTCTGTAAGGCATTTAATGCCCAAACTGGCGACATTGAATCCGGTTTACCGGTACCGGTTGTCATCACGGTTTATAATGACCGCAGTTTCACATTTGTCACCAAAACACCTCCTGCAGCGGTGTTGTTGCTTAAATCTGCCGGTGTTAAAAAAGGCAGTGGTGAGCCCAATAAAGACAAAGTGGCCAAGGTGAGCCGTGCGCAATTGGAAGAGATTGCTAAGATGAAAGAGCCAGATTTAACTGCTGCTAATATGGATGCGGCTGTGCGTACCATCGCCGGTACCGCGCGCAGTATGGGTATTGAAACAGAAGGAGTGAAATAATGGCACAAGCAGGCAAAAGAATTCGTGCGATCAAAGAACAACTTGATCCAACCAAAAAATACGACATCAAAGAAGCCGTGGCTTTTTTACAAGAGCACGCTTCAAAAAACTTTGATGAATCCATCGATATCGCCATCCAGTTAGGCGTTGATCCGAAGAAATCTGATCAGGCCGTTCGCGGTGCCACTGTATTGCCGAACGGCACCGGTAAAACCGTTAAAGTGGCGGTTTTTGCGCAGGGTGAAAAAGCCGATGAGGCTAAAGAAGCCGGCGCCGACGTGGTGGGTTTTGAAGATTTAGCCGAAGAGGTCAAAAAAGGTAATTACGATTTTGACGTGGTGATTGCTGCACCCGATGCGATGCGTGTTGTCGGCCAGTTGGGAACCATTTTAGGTCCTAAAGGTTTGATGCCGAACCCGAAAGTGGGTACGGTGACACCGGATGTGGCCACTGCGGTCAAAAACAATAAATCAGGTCAGGCCATGTACCGTATTGAAAAGGCCGGTATTATCCACACCGTGGTGGGTAAAGCGTCTTTTAGTGCCGATGATTTAATAGAAAATATGAAAGCCTTATTGGGTGATTTGTCGAAAAAGAAACCACCGCAATCAAAAGGCCGGTTTATCCGTAAAATCAGTGTCTCATCCACCATGGGTCCTGGTTTGCAAATCGACCCGAACTCGTTGGGTTTATAAAAGAATTTGAGGGTTGGCAGGTTTTTAAAAGCCTGCCAGTCATCAAAGACCGTAGGTGATTGGTTTTTATAATCTTAATGTCCTACGCAGATGGTGTCCTCGCACAGATTTTTGTGAGTCACCAAAATAGGTTTCACCTCAGTTGGGGTGAATTTGTGTACTGCAGCATCAGCTGCATGAGCCTTTGGAGGTTATCATGGCGCTCACATTAGAGCAGAAAAAAGCTGTAGTCAGTGAAATTGCTAAAGTGGCTGAAATTGCCCATTCTTTAGTGGCTGCGGAGTATCGCGGTTCATCGGTTGATTCGATGACAGCGATGCGTGCCGATGCCAGAAAGAATGGTGTTTACTTGAAAGTTGTAAAAAATACTTTAGTGCGTCGAGCTGTCCAAAACACAGAATACGAATGTATTTCTGATGCTTTGGTGGGTCCTTTATTATTTGCATTCAGTCAGGAAGATCCCGGCTGCGCAGCGCGTTTAATTAAAGACCACGCCAAGGAAAACGACAAGCTTGAAGTTAAATTTCTGGCCGTTGGTGGTCAGATGTTACCGGCCAGTGAATTAAAACGCTTGGCATCATTACCAACCAAAGACGAAGCCATTGCGATGTTGATGGCGGTAATGAAAGCACCAATCGAAAAACTGGCGCGTACTTTGAACGAACCACACGCAAAACTGACACGTACAATTGCAGCCGTCAAAGAACAAAAAGCTG
>CAZLAW010000200.1:0-3128 GCA_964557625.1 uncultured Marinicella sp. | reverse complement strand
GTTAGTTCATATTACACAAAATTAGGTTAAAACCTTCTCTTTTGCCCAAAAAAGGGCGCAAATTATAATACAACACAGCGCACAATGCCATTAGTTTTTCGGCTAAACATTGTGCACTGATATGTGAATTGATTATCGTCGAATTTTCGATGATGATCGTCGGTAATTTTTAATGTCTGATTTTTTCAATACTGATTCATATTGTTGTGAAACCAGGTGGTTTTGCAGTTGAGCCATTGAATCCATCGCCACCACCACAACAATCAGTAAGCCGGTACCGCCAATGGCGAATGGCACGGCTAAGGCTGAATTCAGTACATCAGGTAACAAACAAACACCCAATAAATACATCGAACCCCATAAGGTCACCCGATTAAGTACGCCATCTAAATAATTGGCCGTTTGTTTGCCCGGCCGAATACCGGGAATGACCGCACTCTGACGTTTTAAATTATCAGCCGTCTCGTCTGAATTAAAAGTCAAAGCGGTATAAAAATAAGTAAAAAATACAATCAAAGCACCATAAAACACCATATATAAAGTATTACCCGGTGACAGTTGCTGAGATAAATCAGTCAACCATTCAAAGCCTTCGTTCTGACCGGCAAAACTGGCAATGGTACCCGGAAACAATACTAACGATGATGCAAAAATCGGTGGAATTACACCGGACATATTCACTTTCATCGGCAAGTAAGAAGTCTGTGCCTGAGTGGCCTGACGACCGCCCCGACGGGCAAACTGCATGGTAACCCGGCGTTGACCGCGTTCCACAAACACAATAAAGGTGGTTAATCCTAATGCCAGTGCCAATAAGAAAATGGCAGTCAACGCATTAAGCTGACCTTCACTCACCATTTGGAACACCGAAAATACGGCACTTGGTAAATTCACCACAATACCGGCGAATATAATCAACGAAATACCGTTTCCAATTCCACGTTCGGTAATTTGTTCACCCAACCACATCAGAAACATGGTACCACCGGTTAATGAGATGGTGGCCGTGAACAAGAACCCGAAGCCCGGTTGAGGCACTACTGCATTGGCACCCACAAAACCAAGTTTTTGCAGTGAAAAAGAAATACTGTAGGCCTGAAATCCGGCCAAAGCAATGGTGAAATAGCGGGTGTACTGGGTAATTTTACGTTTACCGGTTTCACCTTCTTTTTTCAATTCACGCAAGGTTGGCATGGTATGACCCAATATTTGCATAATAATGGCGGCCGTAATATACGGCATAACACCTAATGCAAATATTGAATAACGACCCAAAGCGCCCCCGGAGAACATATTGAACATGTCCAATAAGCCACCGGAATTTTGTTGTAACAAATCAGCCAGTACCTGTGGATTGACTCCGGGTACCGGCAAAAAGGTACCCATGCGATAGACAACCAAGGCACCAATGACGAATAGAATTCGACTTTTCAGTTCACCCAGGCCTTTTTTGTTGCCCAATAATTTTTCAACTTGCTCTTGTCTGCTTGACATGGTTACGCTACTTTTCCACCGGCTGCTTCAATCGCTTTTTGAGCACCTTTTGTGACATGCAAACCACTGACTGTGATGGCTTTGTCCAGTTGACCGGTATTAATCACTTTAACTTTTGTCACACCGCGTTTAACCAAACCGGCTTCAATCAATGATTCAATGGTGACTTCTTTGGTATCCAAACCATTTAAATGATAAAGACAAACCTCAGCACGGGTAGCCGCCATTTTAGAAGTAAAACCAAATTTGGGTAAACGTTTAAAAATGGGCAACTGACCACCTTCAAAGCCGACTTTATGAAAGCCGCCTGAGCGTGATTTTTGGCCTTTGTGACCGCGTCCACAGGTTTTACCGGAACCTGAACCGATACCGCGACCGACTCGCTTTGCTGCTTTGGTGGCGCCCGTCGCCGGTTTGATGGTATTTAATTTCATAATAATAAACCCCGTTTATTTAATCTCTTCAACCGCCAGCAAATGGCTGGCCGTTCTGATCATACCTAAGTTTTCAGGTGTGGCATCGACAATGCGTGACTGGTGCATTTTACGGATACCCAAACCCCGAACACAGGCTTTGTGATTGGCCAATGATTTATTGGTACTTTTAATTTGAGTCACTTTAACCTGACCCTCTTTTTTTGCTTTAGCCATGATTGTCCATTACCTCCTCAACGGTCTTGCCACGTTTCGCGGCCACAGTATCCGGTGATGTAATTTGTTGTAAACCTTTGATGGTGGCACGAACCAGGTTAATCGGATTATTCGAACCCTGGGATTTAGCCAATACGTTTTCTACGCCAACCACGTCAAAAACAGCACGCATCGCACCACCGGCAATCACACCGGTACCTTCTAAAGCCGGTTGCATATAAACCCGTGAGCCTGAATGTTTTGCTTTGGTGGCATGCCATAAGGTGTTACCGTGCAAATCAACTTCAACGGTGTTTTTGCGGGCTTGCTCCATGGCCTTTTGGATGGCCACGGGTACTTCTTTGGCTTTACCGTAGCCAAAGCCGATTTTGCCTTTTCCGTCACCAACCACAGTCAGTGCCGCAAAACCAAACTGACGACCACCTTTAACCACTTTTGCGACGCGGTTTACAGTCACCAGTCTTTCCATTAAGTTATCGCCTTGATCTCTTTCTGCCATAATATTTCTCTATGTAATTCTTAAAATTTCAACCCGGCTTCACGCGCGGCTTCAGCCAAAGCTTTCACTTTGCCATGATAACGGTAGCCTGATCGGTCAAAACCAACCGCTTCGATGCCGGCTTTTTGAGCTTTTTCCGCAATCGCTTTGCCCACTGCCTGGGCACCTTCAATGTTGCAGCCGGATTGACCGTCTTTAATCAGACCTTTTTCTTTGGTTGAAGCAGACACCAAGGTGGTTTCACCGTCTCCGGAAAAAATTTGTGCATAAATATGTTGGTTGGTTTTATGTACACTTAATGCAGGCACACCCAGTTGACGCAATTTAATCCGTGTTTTGGTTGCTTTTTTTAATCGTTTGCTGTTTTTCTGATGCATGATTATCTCAAGAAAGCCTTACGCCTTCTTGGCCTCTTTTCTGTAAATTCTTTCATCAGCATATTTCACACCTTTACCTTTATAAGGTTCCGGTGGTCTGATGGCTCT
>CAZLAW010000199.1:0-3190 GCA_964557625.1 uncultured Marinicella sp. | reverse complement strand
AGATTTAAAGTAATTTTGGAGAACCTAAAATGGCAGTACAAAAAAGTCGAAAAACGCCTTCAAAACGCGGTATGCGACGCGCTCATGACAAATTAAAAACCCGTACTTTATCCGTTGAGCCGGAAACCGGAGAAACCCATTTACGACACCATGTCAGTCCTGAAGGTTTTTACCGTGGTAAAGAAGTGATTCAATTCGAGCCGGTCATCGAAGAATAACCGATTGAATGTCTGGACTTCAATGTGTCGTTAATAGCGGCATTCAACAGGCTAACGTATTATACGCAAAGGGTAAATCGATGATTTGCCCTTTGTGTTTTTAGGTCATTTAAAAATGGTGTGTGTTGCAATCGATTTGATGGGTGGCGATTCACCGGTGCAAGATCGGTTTGAAGCGGTGTTTAGATTTGCCAAAAAAAATCCTGCCATCGATTTATTGGTGTTTGTGGCTGCACCTTTTGCCGAACAACTTAAACAACACACTCACCGTTTACCTGATAACTGGGTCACCGAAGTCTGTGCCTCACAGGTTATGATGTCTGAAAGTCCGCTGGCCGCGTTACGCAATAAACAAGACAGTAGTTTGTCCATGGCCATCAAAGCCCTGCAGCAACACCGGGCTGATGCTATTTTGTCCGCCGGCAACACCGGCGCATTGGTTGCTTTCGCCAAATACTGGTTAAAATTAATGCGACCCGTCGAAAGACCGGCACTGGCCACGGTCTTACCCGGACACCCCAAGCTCACTTTACTGTTGGATGTCGGGGCCAGTTTGGAATACCGTGCGCAGGATTTTTATAATCTGGCTGAATTGGGTGTACAAATGGCACCGCGTTTGATACCGGGATTAGATAACCCCGAAGTGGCTTTGCTGAACGTCGGTACAGAACACATTAAAGGTCATGACACGATTCAACAGGCCGATTATCTGTTGCAGCAATCGGTGCTGAATTACAGTGGTTTTTGTGAAGGCAGTGATTTATTTAACGGCCGTTATGATGTGATTTGTTGTGATGGTTTTGTGGGTAATATTACCTTAAAAGCCTGTGAAGGTTTAATTAAAAATTTACAACACAATAACCGGCGCATGGGTTGGCGACAGTGGATTCCCGGTTTTAAAGCTGTTAATCTGAATCCGGCTCAATATAATGGGGCCTTATTACTTGGGTTAGACGGCTTAGTGGTGAAATCGCATGGTCATTCAGGGACTGATGCTTTTTATCATGCATTGCAACGCACCACTGACTATGTCAACACCTTCAAGGCAGATAAATAATAAGAGACATACCATGAGAACTTATGCACGAATTATCAGTACCGGCAGTGCTTTACCCGAGAAGATACTGACCAATGCCGATTTAGAAAAGATGGTGGATACCGACGATCAATGGATACAAGATCGCACCGGTATTAAGCAACGGCATGTTGTTGTTGAAGGTGAGACCACTTCCACGTTAGCTGTCCAGGCCGCCAAACAAGCCTTGCAACGGGCCAATATGACCGCCGATGAGCTGGATTTGATTGTGGTGGGCACCACCACCCCCGATTTGGTGTTCCCCAGCACCGCTTGTTTGGTACAAAAAGCCCTGGGTTGTCCGGGTATCACCGCTTTTGATGTCAATGCAGCCTGTAGCGGTTCAATTTATGCCCTGGGTGTGGCGGATAAATTTATTCAGTCAGGACAGCACAAAAAAGTGTTGGTCATCGGTGCAGAAACTTTAACAAGAATGGTGGATTGGACCGATCGATCGACCTGTGTGTTATTCGGTGACGGCGCCAGTGCCATTATATTGGAACCTTCTGAAGAACCCGGTATTTTGTCCACCCATTTGCATGCCGATGGCTCCCATGATGATTTATTGAATGCCACCGTGGGGGTTTCAAGTGGTTTGAAAAATGAACCTAATGGTGGTTTGAAAATCCGCATGAAAGGTAATGAAGTCTTTAAAACAGCGGTGCTGACTCTGGGTAAAATTGTCACCCAGACACTGAAAGCCAACAACATGAAAAAATCAGACGTGGATTGGTTGATTCCACATCAGGCGAACTTACGGATTATCGCGGCCACTGCCAAAAAACTGAGTATGAGTATGGATCAGGTCATTGTGACCGTGGATAAACATGGTAATACGTCTGCGGCTTCTGTTGGTCTGGCATTAGATGAAGCGGTGACTTCCGGAAAGATAAAAAGGGGTGAAGTGCTGCTATTGGAGGCCTTTGGTGGTGGCTTTACCTGGGGTTCGGCCTTAATAAAATATTGATTTTGAGGGTTAAATTATGCAATTAGATCAGCAAGTCGCTTTAGTCACCGGTGCCAGTCGCGGTATCGGTCAAACCATCGCCATGACTCTGGCCAAAGCCGGTGCGGTTGTCATTGGTACCGCCACCAGCGAGACCGGCGCTGAGGCGATTAATCAGTATTTGTCTGAATATGGCGGGCAGGGGCAGGTGTTGGATGTGACCAATGATGACAGCGTTCAGCAATTGGTTGAGCTGTTAAAAGCTTCAACCGGTTTGCCGCAGATTTTGGTCAATAATGCCGGTATTACCGAGGATAAGTTATTGATGCGCATGTCAATGTCAGACTGGCAACGGGTCTTAGACACCAATCTGTCAGCCATTTACCGCATGAGTAAGGCTTTTATTCGCGGCATGATGAAAGCCCGCAACGGTCGCATCATCAATATTGGTTCAGTGATTGGCTCCATGGGCAATGCCGGCCAGAGTAATTACGCTGCCGCCAAAGCCGGTTTAATCGGCTTTTCCAAAGCACTGGCGCAAGAAGTGGGTGCTCGCGGTATCACCGTTAATGTGGTGGCTCCGGGATATATCCAAACCGATATGACGGCTGATTTGCCGGAAGACCAAAAAACCGCCTTGCTGGATAAAATTCCATTGCAAAAACTGGGTGAAACGGATGACATCGCCCAGGCGGTGTTATTTTTGGCCGCTGAATCAGGTCGGTACATCACCGGAGAAACATTACATGTTAACGGTGGTATGTATATGGGTTAATCGCCATAAAGTACACTGGCAGCAAACAGACGTTTGATATAAAAGTGAATTTTTAGCGGGCCTGACGGCATTTATTGGTGGAAAAATCAGTTAAGCTTGCATACAATATAATTTTTTGACACAGGTAATGAACACATGAGTGACATTGAAAATAAAGTAAAAGAAATTGTTGTTGA
>CAZLAW010000198.1:0-3201 GCA_964557625.1 uncultured Marinicella sp. | reverse complement strand
GCTGAAGTCGTGAACGAGCCTGAACATAACAGTCAATGGTTAGCACCCTCATCTGTTATCAACGCTAATGATAACCAGGACAATAAAGACACAACTCACAATCAATCATCCGGCAACGCCAAAAAAGAACCAAGCACACAAAACAAACGCTCACGATTGGACGGAATGTTTGATTTACTGTTACCCTCAGGCCTCAGAGACAATCGGTAACCATGTCTGACCGCAACTTAGCGGCCTTTAACGAGTTCCTGTACCAATCCATCCCACTGGTTCGCTTTATGCAGCTTGAATTAATCAGCTGCCATGACCATAAACTCACCGCCAGGGCACCGACCCAACCCAACCTCAATGACAAACACACCATCTTCGGTGGCAGCAGCCAGTCTCTTATGATTGTTTGCGGCTGGTCGCTGATTAAATTTAATCTAGAACAGCGGGACTTTAACAATGATGTGGTTATTGCCGATGCCCACTGCCATTGGCGACGCGCTCAAAAAAATGAACTGTTATTAACCGCCCAAGCTGATATCCATTGGCCGTCAACCATTGAACAACTAAAACAAGGGCAACAGCCTAAAATAAGTGTTGCTTGCCAAGTGGACAGTGTCAATCAAAAACGCTGTACTTTAATGACCGGCGATTATGTTATTCTAAAAAGCCTTTCAGCCTAATGGACGCGCTTCTGTAAGCGGTATAATGCTGAGTCTTAGGGCGCGACGCCCTCGTTTCTGCAAAAATCGATTTAAAATATGGTAAACATCCAGATTAAAGCCGCTGGATTGAATGGGGTTGCTTGACACAATCAAGCCCGCATTATCAACAAATTTCGTTTCCAAATAATAACCATAATCAAATAGTTCATCGACAGTAGATAATGCTGCAACATATATCCAGCTATCAACTAAATGCAACCAGGTCATATCCGAATCCTGCGGATCTTGTTCAATAACGAGCACCGCCGATGACCAGGGCCAGTCTTTTATTTGGATATCTGTTAATGCTAGTTGTAACCGCTGGTTATGTTGCTGAATAGATTCCCGGCCGCAACAGGCACCGGCGCAGCGTTTCAGTTGGAAACGGAAACACGGCGTCTGACGTCCGCGTGCGTCGCTTTCAAAACCAAGTACACGGTGACATAACTGATGCTTATCGGCCAAT
Source organism: uncultured Marinicella sp. (assembly GCA_964557625.1). GTDB lineage: Bacteria > Pseudomonadota > Gammaproteobacteria > Xanthomonadales > Marinicellaceae > Marinicella. The sequence continues at coordinate 2,043 of CAZLAW010000198.1, read as the reverse complement.
TGTCTTAAATATTCACCCGCCTGGCGTACCGTTCTGAATAAGCCGAATTGATGATTGTCAGTATCAGGTAATTGATCTCCCGCAACCGGTTTGATATGAATTTTGCCATGTCCTTGCTGATTGTCTTGCAGGCAAATTTGAAACATTTTCTTGACCCGCCGTAAACGAATATTATGAACCGGTAAATGTGTTTTTATTTCTTGGTTTTCCAATAAACAGGCGCCAAAATCACTCGGCGTTCGCTGGTAATCAATATGGGCAATTTGATGATGCAATTTAAAATCTTTACGGTGGCTGTGATCTTGCGAAAAGTGATTCAGAACCCGATTTTTGAGGTTCACACTTTTACCGATATAGAGCAGACGATCTTTGTTATCGTAGAAATAATAGACGCCCGGTTTGTTGGGTAAGCTGGCCACATCTTTCTGTGGCAGTTGAATCGGTAAAGTGGTGGCCTGAATAAGTTCTCGACATGTACTGGCGATTATAGCCTCATCGTGCACTAAACTAATTTGCGCAAAAAACTGATAAATCATCAAAGCATCATCTAAAGCCCGATGACGATTGTCGATGCTCAAATCAAAGCGTTTAATAATGTAATCCAAACCATGTCTTTTATATTCGGGAAATAAGCGACGACTCAATTTCACAGAACACAGGGGCTTTGAACGATAGTCTCGGCCAATACGCCTGAATTCATTCTTTAAAAAACCATAATCAAAACGGGCATAATGAGCCACCAACACCCGATCTTGTAGCCACTGCCATAATTCATCTGCAATCTCCGCAAAGGTTGGGGCATCGGTTAAATCATGATGCGTTATACCGGTGAGTTCGGTAATTTTTGGCGGTAAACTGCGCTCTGGATTAATAAACGTCTGCCAACTGCCAACTAACTGCCCCTGTTCAACCACCCATAGACCAATTTCAATAATACGATGATAAGTGGCCTTGCCGCCGGTGGTTTCCACATCAAGAAATACCATGCTTTCTGGAAAGCCCGGTGACAAGTTTGGTTGCTTATCGGCAGTGAGCCAGGAGGATTGCGCCATGGCAATATCATACACATAAAAACACACAGCCTACAATACGTGACATCAAAACAAAGTCAACAAAACACACCGGATTTTTAACCCGTATTTAAGGCTGCATGCGTTACCATATAGGGTGATTCACAAAAACATAATAACGCATGAGTCATATAACCACAAAAAACCCATACAACCATACTACTCTGGAAAATTACACTTTGCTTAGTCGTGAAGAGATGATGGCAGCACTGCAACGTGCCGATGACAGCTTCCATCACTGGCGACACAGTGATTTCGATGCGCGTGCTGATTTAATGCATAAGCTGGCCGGCCTGTTAAAAAAACAGAAACAATCCCTGGCAGAATTGATTACCCTGGAAATGGGCAAGCCCCTTAAAGAAGCCGTCAAAGAAATCGAAAAATGTGTCTGGGTGTGTGAATACTACGCTGAACACGCCGAAGACTTTTTAAAAGACCGCATCATCAGTACTGACGCCCATGTCAGCTTTATTCGACACGAACCGATTGGTGCCGTGCTCGCTGTGATGCCCTGGAATTACCCTTTTTGGCAAGTGTTTCGATTTGCTGCACCGGCCTTGATGGCCGGTAATGTCGGCTTACTGAAACACGCCTCTAATGTGACCGGTTGCGGACTTAAAATCGCTGAATTAATTGAACAAGCGGGATTTGACAAAGGCTGTTTTCAAACCTTAATCATCGACCATGATCAAACGGCAGAACTGATAAAACAACCCAAATTAAAAGCCGTCACACTCACCGGCAGTGAGGCGGCCGGTCGTAAAATCGCCGCTCAAGCCGGTCAGGCTTTAAAAAAGACCGTACTGGAATTAGGCGGTTGCAATGCTTTTGTGGTGCTGGCAGATGCTAACTTAGACAGTATTTTAGACACCGCAGTCACCGCCCGCTTTCAAAACACCGGCCAAAGCTGCATTGCCGCCAAACGATTTATTGTTGAAGCCTCGGTTTATGATGAATTTTTAAGGCGTTTTCA
>CAZLAW010000197.1:0-3240 GCA_964557625.1 uncultured Marinicella sp. | reverse complement strand
CGATGACAATCCGGCATTCTGACCCAGCAGCGTGTGTGCCGCTAAACAATATTCACAGCGATTCACGTTGGCAATAAAGACCGCCACTTGCTCACCCAATTGTCTGTTAATCTGACCTTTGCCCAGGGCCACGAAGGATGTCCACATACTTTCTAAAGCCGCTGATGATTGACCAATGGCTTTAAACATATTTGGGACTGTGCCGAATGCACCTTGAATTTGCTGGAATGTTTGACTGTGCTCACCGGTGGTGGTGGCCGGTTCGATTAAAGGAATATGACTCATCATTGTTCTCCGAATAAAAAATTAAAGAAATTTATAGTTTAGTATCTAAACTATATGCCCAGTATACATAAAATTTTCACCTTGTCAATAAAGTTTAGTTACGATACTATATGGATATGCTCAATAATATTGAAATCTGGCTGGAACGCCTGTCATCTTTGTATATAAGCCAAATGCGCCAGGCGGCCAGTGAACAAGGCGTTCAGTTGGTCAATCTTGAAATATTGCAATATTTATCCATTTGCAATGATTATTCCAATACCGCGCAAGCCATCAGTGACTATTTAGGTCAAACCAAAGGCAGCATTTCCCAAACCCTGAAAATCATGGAACAATCGGGTCACATTGAACGCAGGCCCTGCACAAAAGACAAACGTGTCATACGCCTTTTTCTGACAAAAAAAGGACAGGACAGTTTACAGAAGATGTCGCAGCAGATGGTACAAATTCCAGACGATGACCCTGAATTGGTTGCCGGTCTTAAAAAAGTATTAAGAACATGGCAACTTAGCCACCACAACAGTGGTTTTGGTCAATGTCTGAGTTGCAAATACCACCAAAAGGGGACCAATCAAAAATTTAAATGCGGACTCACCGGGGAATATCTACCGCACCAGGATAAGTTCAAGATATGTCGTGAGCACGAATTTGAGGGTTCGACTAAATCAAGCGATTAACTCAAGGCAGTCTTTTTTTCCGGGTAGGCTTCAATCCGTAAACCAGTAAAATAATGCCACTGATGGTAAACAACAAAGCACTCAAGGCTGTCAGGTAAAGCAGTGGATGATTAAAATCCGTGCGCTCATCATAATCCATGATATGTAACATCCAGACAAAATCAAATAAACGCCAGCGATCAGTACGAACCGCCACAATCTCCCCTGTATCTGCAGAAATATAAATAGTGGGATTCTCATCACCCAATAATTTGACCTGCCACAAAGGTGCTTCTCGCCCCCGGGCTTCATCGGGAACCTGGCTTAAATAGCGGATGGCTTTAATGTCATAATGCGGCAACACACGATGGGCGATGATTTGTCGCACCTGATGTTCATCAATGGCCGGTAAGACTTGTAAAGAATCGGCATTAAAACGCAGAACGTCTTGAGGTGTTGTCACCTCAATAATCGATTGGCCTAACCATGACTTTGTCTGCACGGATTTGACGGGTGCACTGATTTTCGCAGATAAAGCCTGTAAGGTTTCCGGCTGAAAAGACACGGCTTTACGGTCAGTAGTCTGCAGTATATGGTCACCGTGAATCTCTTCAATCGGCATAAAGCTCATTAAAAAGCCACTCAAAAACCACAAAAGAATCTGAATCGCCAGCAGCAAACCCACCCATTTGTGAACTTTTCGCGTGACTACCCGAAATCGCATCAATCAACCCATCGTATAGGATATAAAAATTTTTCCATTGGTCATTAAACCATGGTTTGTTGTTTAAAGCACCCTTTCAATATAAAAATTGAATTCTTAATTAACACAAAAAAGGCCAGGCGTATCCTGGCCTTAAGTTCACAAATTAAACCTCAGTTAAGTTTTACACGCGGCAATGGCAGAAGACCAGTTTTTTCCTGATTTGATGTTCTTTTTAAAACAACTTACGGTGCGATTGGCATTAAATGTGCCCTGGCACAATTCTAATGCGTTTTTCCATTGCCACCGGCTACCGCCGCCCCAATTGACACCACCGTGCATAATGGTATTAAAACATTTTCCGGGCTGATCTGTTTTATTGATCTTACCGCACAGTTTTTCTAAGTTTGCAGGCGCCCATCGCTTATTGCCTTTATAGTCCCAGGCGATTTGACCTTGAACGCTGTTATGACAGTTGTTTCCTTTGGGTTTTACAGCAGGCACTGAAACGCTGACATCCGTCACCAATTTTTCATTGATTGTTAGACGATATAACTTATTGTTACCGGTAAACCGATACAATGGATTACCTGATTTTTCAGCCAACTGAACCCGGCTTCCATCAATTATGGCTTCGACCAGGATGTCATCCACATTCCAATTATCGCCACCTATTCCGCCTGAAAAATCAGTTATAATTTCAATATGACTGATATCGTCTTTCTGCACTTGTCTGTTTAAATCCAACTCAACAGTTTGTGCGTAGTTTCCCAACCACCGTCTTGATTTATTGACATTTCTGAAATACCGGCTGGGATGATTAAAGTAATGTACTTTAACATCAAAATTATCATTCCCGCCACGTAAATCATCGTTGCCGGTTTTTACGGTTAACAGTAAATTTCTGATTTTTCCGTCAGTACCTGATACTGACTTAGCAATATCCGGCGGGGTTCTCACCCGATATTTCTTATCCACAAAATACGTTAACCAACGGCGTTCTGTTTTATCTTTATAATAATATGTTTGCGTGCGCGGATCCGCTTTAAGCGTCTGTTTTTCATTTGGATAATTTGGGTCATAAATATAAATTTCAAAATCCTCCTTATGGTCTTTCAAATCACCCTTATAGCGACCCATCTTGTAACCAATGGCCAATACTTGATGATCGCCACCCTCATAACCATCCGCATGCCATAAACCCAATGGCGCCGGCTGCCCCCGGTCAATGAGTTCTCTTAACTCCTGAAGACGACCACCGTTAAATCCTTGTAGACCCCAGTTAAAAAACTCACTGTTTCTTGCCCCGAACGGATTAAAGCCAACTTCAGCCCACTTATCTAAATTACCCTCAATGGAATGAACTTGCCGGTCATAAATATAATCATGTAATTCGGTGTGCACCGCAGGTCGATGGCTTTGTTGTGGAATGTTTTTACGCGTTTTGTAATAATCCAATGCCGCATAAACCATACCGCCACAAAGGCCGGAAGTCCGGAAGTCAATTTCTTTAATAACATCGTTATTAAAGCTGTTGACAAAATTAAACCCATGGACCTCAGGATTAAATCCTGTGTGTCGCTCTTGTGCCAAAAC
>CAZLAW010000196.1:0-3284 GCA_964557625.1 uncultured Marinicella sp. | reverse complement strand
TCGGTTACTAAATAAGATTTCCACTTTTTACTGCCGGGAAATCCGTGAAATAATCCCAAGATGGGTCTGATAAGCCAATGCAGGTTCGCGCCTTGTGTCAGCATCCGGACACAATAGTCTTGATAAGCATTGAGTACATCATCGCGATTTGTTTGCTGGGCTTTGAAACCCAGGGCGTTATGCATGTCTCTGATGAGCCACGGTGCGTTCCAGAAGGCCCGCCCAATCATCACGCCGTCAGCGTATTGTAGATGATTTTGGGCCTTTTGAACAGTGTCAATACCGCCATTAACCACCACGGTTAAATCAGGAAAATCAGCCTTGAGTTGCTCCGGAAAATGATACAGTAAAGGCGGTATGGTGCGATTTTGCTTGGGGCTGAGCCCTTTGAGCAGGGCTTTTCGCGCATGCACGATAAAGGTTTTACAACCGGCGGCACGGTTAATGCTCACAAACCGCTTAAAGAAATCATAATCGGCATCGTTATCAACACCAATCCGGGTCTTGAGCGTAACGGGTACCGACACGGCCTTTTGCATCTGGATGACACATTCAGCCACCAGTTCAGGCTCCCGCATTAAGCAGGCACCAAAACGGCCGCTTTGGACCCGATCACTGGGACAACCAATATTGATATTGATTTCATTAAAACCTGCGTCTTCCGCCATTTGGGCGCAAACAGCCAAATCCTTTGGGTTGCTGCCACCCAGTTGTATCACCACCGGATGTTCGATGTGATCATAGTCCAATAAATCCGTACGTTCGCTGTTTAATAAGGCGCCTGTGGTCAACATTTCGGTGTACAAGACGATATCGGGTGAAATTAAACGATGAAAATAACGGCAATGACGGTCGGTCCAGTCCAGCATCGGTGCCACCGACAAACGGTGGTTAACCTTGAGGTCTTTCGTGGTCATGACAGCAGTAAACGCTTGATTAAATCCAAATAAATATTTTCCAGTTGCAGCAATTGTTTAACCGGTACACATTCATTGACCTGGTGAATGGTCTGATTAATCGGCCCCAATTCCATGGTATCAATCCCCAGGGGTGCCACAAACCGACCATCCGAGGTGCCGCCTTGGGTGTTAAATTCAGGTTCAACATCACTAAAGCGCTGAATGGCTGCTTTTAAATGACGTTTAAAATGGTCATTTTTGCAATGAAAAGGTGCCCCCGATAAGGCCCAGTCAAGTTGATAACTTAAACCGTGCTTATCGAGTAATTCAATCAACTGCCGGGCTAAACTGCTTTGATTCGATTCAGGTGAATAACGAAAATTAGCGGTGACATGAATACGCCCCGGTATCACATTGGCGGCACCGGTTCCGGCATGTATATTCGAGACCTGAAAACTGGTGGGCGGAAAATCCTCATTGCCCTGATCCCAGACAAAATCGGCAGCTTCGGCAAGAAAAGGAGCAGCGGTAAACACCGGATTTTCAGCCAGTTGCGGATAAGCCACATGACCTTGTTTACCTTCAATGGTGATGTCCACATGCAATGAGCCGCGACGGCCGACCCGCACCGTATCACCGACTAATTCAGTGCTGCTGGGTTCTCCCACCAGACAATAATCAAAATGATGGTTTTTGGCCATCATGGGCATAAATCGTTTCACCCCATCGGCGGCTTCGCCCTCTTCATCAGACGTTAACATCAAGGCAATTTTACCCGGGTGATTTTTATGGGTGGCCACAAATTTTTCCATGGCCAGTACCATGGCTGCCACCGAACCTTTCATATCCGCGGCACCGCGTCCGTGCAATATGCCCTCACTCACCTGGCCGCTGAACGGCGGGTAGGTCCAGTCATTCTCGTTACCCGGTGGCACCACATCGGTGTGACCCAGAAACAACAATGCCGGCCCCGGTTGATTGCCGTGCCAGATTAAGACATTATCAACTTCACCAAATCGATGGTGATGTCCCTGAAAGCCCTGTCCGGACATGCGATTCATCAATAACGGGATACATCCGGCATCATCGGGGGTAATCGATGGCTTTTGAATCAGTTGCCGGGCTAAGGTGATGACTTCTGCCTTCATTCGGGCAACCCGATACGGTAATGGTTTTGATCATAAACCACCGGTCGTTGAATTAAGGTGGGGTGGGTCACTAAGGTTGTGCTGTCAATGTTGTCTTTTTCTGCGTCAGATAATTGTCGATACGTGGTGCTGCGCTTGTTAATCAGTTGATTTTTATCAATATCTGCCAGCATGGCTTCTACCAGCGCGATATCAATGCCATCACTGCGGAAATCATGCAAACGCACATCATGCCCCTGTTGCCCGGCTTGTTTTAAAGCGGCGCGGACTTTATCACAGTTTTTAATCCCGTAAATAATCATCAGTAATTTATTGTATCTCGTTATGGTCTAAGTAACTCATTGATTGAGGTTTTGGCGCGGGTTTGAGCATCCACTTGTTTCACAATTACCGCGCAATTCAATGAATATTTGCCATTATCCGCCGGTAAACTACCGGGCACCACCACCGAACCCGGCGGCACATAGCCATAACTGACCGTGTCTTGTTCGCGGTCATAAATTTTGGTGCTCATACCGATGTAAACGCCCATGGAAATTACACTGCCGGCACCGACGCGAACACCTTCCACCACTTCACTGCGTGCGCCGATAAAACAGTTGTCTTCGATGATGGTCGGCGCAGCCTGTAGCGGTTCTAAGACACCGCCGATGCCGACACCACCGGATAAATGCACATTGTCACCAATTTGCGCACAACTACCAACTGTCGCCCAGGTATCGACCATGGTACCGGCGCCCACATAGGCCCCAATATTGACATAAGAGGGCATACAAACCACGCCTTGACCTAAAAATGCCCCGCGACGGATGGTGGCCGGTGGTACTATGCGGGCACCAACACGGCGAAATTCATTCACATCAGCATCCTGAAAACGGCACGGCACTTTGTCCCAATAATTGTGGGTGCTGCCGGACATGACACGATTCGGCGAGGTTTTAAAATACAGCAAGACCGCTTTTTTCAGCCATTGATTGACATGCCATTTACCGTCAACAGGCGCCGCCACCCGCTGTTCACCACTTTCCAAAAGCTCTAAACAGGTTTTAATATCCGCCCCGTAACGATCTTTTAAAGCCACCGGCTCAAGTTCGTCTCGTTGCGTCCAGGCGCGGTTTATTTTCTCCGTTAAATTCATCACCATTCCAAATAATAAAAGCACTTATTATAACCAAATGTGGTGCAAAATCTTGTCTGAAAACAATGGGTCTTAAGATTTATTAATTGATTGTGCTAC
>CAZLAW010000195.1:0-3295 GCA_964557625.1 uncultured Marinicella sp. | reverse complement strand
CAGGGTCGCCGTGGCGGTGAGGCCTCGGTGATTTCGGTGAAACAACTGGCCATGTCGCTCGGTTCTGCCACCGGTACCACCATCGCCGCTTTTATGCCGATGCTGTTGGCCCAGGGCAATGCCTCAGACTTTACCCGCGCCATCCCGGTGATGATTATTCTGTCGATTTCGGTTAGTTATGTTTACGCGATAATGGTGACCCCGGCATTCAGTCATCTGTTCCTGAAACCCCATCAACAACGGCAACAATCTTGGCTGGAAAAACTCGGCCAAAAACTCGGTGGCATTGCGGTCACTCAAGGTCGCTGGATTATGCTGGCGGCCCTTATTTTTATTGCTGTGTCGGGGTATTTATTCACCCATGTACAGAAAGATTTTTTCCCCGACACCGATCGCAATCAGTTGATTGTTGATATTAAATACCCGGAAAATTATCACATTCGCCAGAATACGTTCATCACCCAACACATCGCCGGGCTTATTAAGCAGCGTGATCATGTTCAGAAAACCGTGACCTTTGTGGGTAACTCAGGACCGGTGTTTTATTATAATCTGGTGGAAAAACCCCACTCACCGCATGTGGCCAGAATTGTGGCCATTTTAGATGATGTGAACAACAGTCATCAGTTGATTCAATGGATTGGCGAAACCATTAACCCCCAATTTCCGCAAGCCGAAGTGGTGGCGCACCGACTCGGACAAGGCCCGCCGGCGGAAGCACCGGTGGAACTTAAAGTGATAGCCCACAACCGACTGCAATTGCGCGATGCCGTTCATGCCATTCAATCCGAACTTCAGCATACCGACGGCGCGCGCATGGTGCGCAACACCCTCGGCCTCGGTATGGCCAAATTAACCTTGACACCCGATGATGTGTTACTCAATATAAACAACATCAGTCGCCAGCAACTGGCCTCAGGACTGGCCTTACGCACTTCCGGCCAGGTGATTGGACAATACCGGGGCGATCAGGATCCGATGAACATCGTGATGCAGTCAAAAGAGCATGTAAATTTCCCGATTGAACATTTACCGGATATTGCCATTTATCACGGTCCGGATAAACTGTCCTTAAGCACCATCAGTGAAGATAGGATTGACTATTTACCGGCGGCCATTCATCATTTGGATTTACAACGCACTGCCAGCATCTACGCCGAAACCAAAGACGGTTATACCTACAACGATGTGTTAACCCAATTATTACCACAACTGGATGCCATGGATTTCCCGCGTGGCGTGTCCTACCAAATCGCCGGAGCTGCCAAAGAATCCAGCGAAGCCAACCAATCCCTCGGCAATGCCCTGCCGATTGGGGTGATTTTATTGCTGGTGTTTTTATTGATTGAATTTAATTCATTCCGCAAAGTGCTGATTATCTTAATCACCGTACCGCTGGCCTTTTCCGGAGTGCCCATTGGCCTGTTGCTAACCGGCACACCCTTTGGCTTTACCGCCACTTTAGGGGTGTTGGCGCTGGTCGGTATCGTGGTGAATAACGCCATTGTGTTATTGGATTTAATCCAACGCAATCAGGATGAAGGCATGGCTTTGGCACACGCCATCAAAACAGCAGTGGCACGCCGCACCCGGCCGATTATTCTGACCACCCTAACCACCATCGCCGGTTTATTACCGCTGGTGATGACCAAATCCACGCTGTGGCCACCACTGGCCTGGTCGATTATTTCCGGTTTAACGGTGTCAACGGCCTTGTCTTTACTGGTGATACCCGCCATGTATCAATTATTCATCAAAGACAATAGCCAAATTATTCACAATGAAACTCACTAACCATTATGCTGAATTAGACCCGCAGTTGTGTCAACCGACACAGCCTTTTATGGTCAGTGACCCAAAACTGTTGTTATGGAATCAACCACTGGCCAAACAACTTAAACTACATTCAATAAATCCCGATCAGCGGGCGGACTATTTCAGCGGACAAATCAATTTACCCGGATCCCAACCGGTGGCCTGTGCCTATGCGGGTCATCAGTTCGGGCATTTTAACCCGCAGCTCGGCGATGGCCGGGCACATTTACTGGGTGAGGTGCACACCGATGACGGCACCTTTGAATTACAACTCAAAGGCTCCGGTCAAACCCCCTATTCCCGTAATGGGGATGGCTTATGCAGTTTGGCACCGGCATTTCGTGAATATTTAATGAGTGAAGCCATGTCTCATCTTGGCGTGCCCACCAGCCGTTGTCTGGCAGTGGTCAGCACCGGTGATCAGGTTGTTCGGGAAAAACCACTGCCCGGTGCCGTCGTCACCCGGGTGGCCGCATCTCATATTCGGGTGGGTACTTTTGAGTACTTTGCGGCGCGCGGACAGATAAATGTGGTTAAAAAGCTCGCTGATTATGTCATTGAACGTCACTATCCTAAACTGAATAATCAGGAAAAGCCTTACTGGCAATTATTGAATGCGGTGATTGATAAGCAGATTGTGCTGATTAACCACTGGTTGCGGGTTGGTTTTATTCATGGCGTGATGAACACTGATAACACTTTGCTTAGTGGCGAGACCATTGATTACGGTCCCTGCGCCATGCTGGGTGCTTACCATCCGGCCACCGTTTACAGTTCTATAGATCGACAAGGCCGTTACGCCTACGGACAGCAAGCAAATATCATGCAATGGAATATGGCGCGCCTGGCTGAATGCTTAATCCCATTACTGGATGGTGATGAGAAACAGGCCTTACAACAGGCTGAAACCGCCATCAAAGCCATACCCGAAAAACAAGCCAGCGCATTTACGGTGATGATGAATCGCAAACTGGGTTTTGAAAAGCCGGTGTTTGATGCCTCATGGATTGCCGGACTTTTAAAACGATTGCAATCTGAGCAATTGGATTACACCCTCATTTTTAACAGCCTGACCGACAATGTCAATCAGACTACTAACACGGAATTAAGCCAACAATTGGGCGATTATTACGGTCAGTGGCGGGAACAGATCGAACAAGCTGACAAAAAACCAGTGCATCAAACCATGTGCAACCACAATCCGCAGGTTATTCCACGCAACCATGATGTGGAGAAGGTATTAACCGCTGCTGTTGAAGACCAAGATTTGCAACCTTTCAAGCACTTACTGGCGGTGCTGCAGTCACCCTATACAAAGACCAACAACACCGCGCAATATCAACAACCGGCCCCGGAATTCGATGCCGGCTACCAGACTTTTTGTGGCACCTGAAAATCATGGCATACGTCATTAATATTTATACCAACCCCTTAACCCTCATACCAATCCTCCTGCCAGTAATACCACGGCATGTTATCT
>CAZLAW010000194.1:0-3301 GCA_964557625.1 uncultured Marinicella sp. | reverse complement strand
GGCACACTGGCAATCATCCCGTCATACAGCATACCGTCCATATTGGCCACCGCACCCATGAGCAATCCACCGGCGCTGCCACCCCAGGCGTACATGCGTTCAGGGTCACCATAACCTTGTGTCAATAAGGCTTTCGAAGCATCAATAAAGTCGCTAAAGGTGTTCATTTTATTGAACATTTTGCCGTCTTCATACCAGGCACGGCCTTTGGCTTGTGAGCCGCGAATATGAGCCACGGCATAGACAAAGCCCCGATCTAACAATGACAAGCGACTGACTGAAAAACTCGGATCAATCGAATAACCGTACGAACCGTAGCCATAGACCAACAATGGCCGTTCAGCCAACGGCTTTTCAGATTTCTTATACACCAATGAAACCGGCACCTTGACCCCGTCTCTGGCTGTGATGAGCAAACGTTCAGACTGATAGTCGTCGGGGTTATAGTCACCATTAATTTCATCTTGTTTCAGTAGGGTTTTCTTATCTGTGTTCAAGTCAATGTCATAAACACTGCCAAGCCGGGTGAATGAGTCATAACTGTAACGCAGGGTATTGGTGTTTTGTTCGGGGTTATAACCCACCCACATGGTTGATACGGACTCTTCAGCTTGAATGATTTTCTCATCCCCCGTTGACCAGTTTTTAACTTTAATATGTTTAATACCATTACGGCGTTGATCCACCGCCAACCAATCCTTGAAAGCCTCTGCATCATAAATCAGGGTTTCATCATCATGGGCAATGATTTCTTGCCATTGGCTTTTATCTTGTGAATCACCAATCGGTGCACGCATTACCCGGGAATTAAGCGCCTGCCAATTGGTAACAATAATCCAGTCGCCATTATAGTCTTCCACCGAATATTCATGTTTGTGCGCTCGCGGTAACACCGACTTAAAAGCACCGGTGGGATTACCGGCATCCAGATATAAGGCTTCACTTTGGGTGGTGGACTCAATTTGAATCATAATGTAATCACCGGAGCGCGAGGTATAACACGACAAGTAAAAGGTATCATCGGGTTCTTCATAAACCAACACGTCTTCGCTCACCGGTGTACCTAATTTATGCCGGTAAACCTGATAAGGCAACAGTGTAACGGGGTGCTTACGGGTGTAAAAAATAGTTTCACTGTCTTTCGCCCAGGCAATAGAACCGGTGGTGTTTTTTATCACATCCGGCAGCATTTTGCCGCTGTCGAGGTCTTTAAACCGTAAATCATATTGACGGCGACTGACAGTGTCTTCAGAAAAACCGTATATTTTATGGTTCGGACTGGGCTTTTGGACATTACTGGCATAATAGGCATAATCTTTGGCCAATTCATTGACATCCAGCAGCACCTGTTCTTGGGCGTTTAAACTGCCCTGTTTGCGGGCATAGATTGGATACTCCTGACCTTCAGAATAACGACTGTAATACCAATAGTCATCCAGTTGATAGGGCACAGATTCATCATTTTGTTTAATTCGGCCGGTGATTTCTTCATACAATGTTTCAACCAACGGCGCAACGTCTTTTAATTGTGATTCGGTGTATTTGTTTTCTGCTGCCAAATAAGCCAGCACCTCAGGATCACTGCGCTGATCATCGCGTAACCAGTGGTATTTATCCACTCGTTCATCACCATGAATGGACCAGGTGTGTGGTATTTTTTTGGCAACAGGCGGCTTGGGTTGGCTCATTATTGGCTCCTTGTTGGGGTTAGAATGGCAGGCTGATAACAGCAAGCAAAAAATAATCAGGACTAATTTATGTGGCATAATGATTCTCCTTTCAAGCCACGGCTTGTGATTCACGGTGCGATGTGTCTGATCGGTTTCCCGGATCAGAGTCATCTTTTTTAGGCAGGTAACGAAGCCATATAAGCCAAACAATGAGTGCATCCAGAATAATCAAGGCTTGCCATAAGTACAGATGAAACCACTCAAACCAGGTTTGGTTCCATTGCAGTAAATAAAACAAAGAAATAATACGCACCAGATTAAGTGACTGAATCGCCAGAAAACCAAAGAATAACCCTTTGATTTTATACCAGATGGATGAAGGGAAGGCCACGATTGCTGCCAGTAAAATAATCATCGCTTCGACACCATTACAACCGGGAGCGATTTGAATGGCGGCCATACTTTTGGTGTCTTGAATAATGTCTCCGTAAGCATGTACATTGGAATCGAACAATTGAACAATCCAGGAACTAATTGTGGCCAACAAGCCGGTAAAGGGCAGCACCACCGCCTGGCGCACAGGCTCATATATTTCTAACAAAAACAGTGACACCAAAATCACCAAAAACAGCACAACAAAGCGAATCATGTTTGTCCTCAAGCAGGTAGCTAAAAGTCACAGATTCTATCACATTAAATGATAAGACAAACCAAATCACCACAGCAATTTAAAACCATAATTCACATATTTTTAATTTTCGATTAACAGACTCTTAACAGAAATGTTAGTACAATAATCCACATAGTCAAGGTTCTCCAAAAACAAATTGACTTAAATCTGGGCATCTATTTCCCAAGAAGTTTTTTAAACTTCTTGGGATTTTTTTTATCATTCTTTTATTAAATGAAGATACAATAAATACAAACAAAAGGAATCACGCTTATGAAAATTTTGGTTGTTGAAGACAATACTGACATTGCCGCCAATATTGTTGATTATTTTGAAGAAAAAGATCACATTGTCGATTATGCCGGCGATGGCGTCACTGGTCTTCACCTTGCGGTCAGCAATGACTTTGATGTGATTATTCTGGATTTGATGTTACCCGGTATGGATGGTTTGGATTTATGTAAAAAATTACGCAAAGACGCCAAAAAGAATACACCGGTGATTATGCTGACTGCCCGTGACACCCTCAGTCAAAAACTGGAAGGCTTTGAATACGGGGCCGATGATTACATGGTCAAACCCTTTGCTTTACAAGAACTGGAAGCCCGGGTAAATGTTTTGGGTACCCGTAAAAAGAAAAACCTTAATCGGACCCTACAAGTGGCTGATTTGGAATTCAATTTGGATTCATTAATTGTCAAACGTGACGGCCAAAAACTTAAAATGAACCCAACCGGCTTAAAACTGTTGCAAATACTCATGGAAGCCAGCCCCTACGTGGTGCCACGGGAAGAATTAGAGGTCAAAGTGTGGGGTGAAGAAATGCCCGATTCCGATTCCCTGCGGGTTCATATCCATGGGCTGAGAACCACCATTGACAAACCCTTTGATAAACAACTCATTCATACCCGACACGGCATAGGTTACCATATATCCGATCCCGATGAACTTTCGGAATAGC
>CAZLAW010000193.1:0-3323 GCA_964557625.1 uncultured Marinicella sp. | reverse complement strand
TATCGATATTGATTTCGTCCAAGGGTTTACCGTCAACAGCGGTTAATTTAAATTCTGGAAATTTTTCACCAACACTAATCATAATGAACTCCTTGGTTTTAAGTTTATAAAAAAGAATATTGTTTCGATGGGTGTATGATAGGCTACAGTTGTTGATTTGTAAAATTGAATGTTTAGATTGAACTGTTCGCAAAAATAGAACGTTCGTTTATGCGTACCCATGCATCGCTTTATGGTTATTGACAGTTGATTATCTAAGATTTTATCCGGGCGTCATTACTAACAAAGTTTATCTGGCCGCGTTGATCCTAATGTATATAATATTAAGTTAATAATCGTGTCTAATAGAAAATAGATTATTAACTCACGAATCGGCAACATAAAAATGCTATATATCGTTGAACTTAATCAGTGGTTTTTTCTGAAGAAGGTTGTTAATGGGCCGGGGTGTTTTTTTTTAAACATTTTGTTGATTAACTGGCCATGTTGTCAGTATGAACGAACCAAAATATAATCAGTCAGGTCTATCAAGGCATGATTATCCTGGTTTGTTTTTTGAAGGTGGTTTTTAGCGGCATTGATGTGGAATTGAGCTTTTTGCTGGGCTTGTTCAAGGCCCAATAATCCCGGGTAGGTGGATTTGTGGCGATTTTGGTCGGAACCGACAGGTTTACCTAATTCACTTGTGTTGCCGGTAACATCCAGGATGTCGTCAACAATCTGAAAAGCAATGCCAAAATGCTCGGCAAAGCGGCGATAAGCCTGAACCTGTTGTTCGTCTAACAGGTCGTTTAAACTTGTCACCATGGTTACACAGGCCACCAATAAAGCACCGGTTTTGGCGCTGTGAATGGCTTGCAGCTGATCGATGTGAATGGTTTTATTTTCAGCTTGTAAATCGAGGCTTTGACCACCGGCCATACCTTGTAAACCACAGGCCGTGGTTAAATTATGAATCAGTTTGACCACTTTACTGGCCGCGACCGGGGTTTGGCTGAGTAGGTTAAAGGCGAGGGCTTGTAAGGCATCGCCAGCTAAAATGGCGGTGGCTTCATCAAATTGGATATGACAGGTGGCCTGGCCACGTCGTAAATCATCATTATCCATGGCCGGTAAGTCATCATGAATCAGGGAATAGGCATGAATCATCTCAATGGCGGCGGCCAGATAATCAACCTCATCCATGGCCACATCCAAGCTGTCAGCTGTGGCATAGGCCAATAAAGGACGTATGCGTTTACCGCCGGCCAGCAAGGTATAGCGAATGGCCGCTTCTAAACGGTCGCAGGTAATGGTTTGTTGTTTATGTTGGTCAAGGAAGCGTTCTAAAAAGGTATTGATCCTTGTTTGCAAAGGCCGATATTGATTCAATTTGATTCTTCCAAGAGTTTGGCAATTTTCTGTTCCGCTTGGTCGATGATTTTTTGACATTCACGGGTTAGTGCAATGCCTTTTTCATAGAGTTTCAGGGATTCTTCAAGTCCCACTTCCGGCTGTTCCATTTTTTCCACAATGCTGTTCAGCTCGGCTAATTTTTTTTCGAAGGTTTGGCTTTGGCTCATGGCGCTATTTTACAAAATAAAGTCGGTGGATTGCCAATCATATTCGGCTTCATGTGCGGTTAACCACTGCCGCCATTCATGAGAAACAAAGGGGCCCACCGCCAGTAATCGGTTATCCTGGTAAACAAAGGGTAAGCGGCTGCGTTGCCACGGTGGAACACCGGCTTCACGGAGTAATTCTTTGACTTTGCTGTGGTGTTTACGACCGGGTTGTTGGATTTTTTGCCCTTTTTGATTAAATTTTATCTGGAGTCGGATATCAGTGGTTGCCTGGGTTTTCAGGGTCAATCGCCCCCACTCGTGTTGCCAGTAAAAAACAGGGCTGTTAACGACGAATTGGTGGCATTGATTGGGATGAAGTCCCAGAATATGGGGTCTGAGCGCATAAATGTTGTCATGCCATGTCCGTAATTCATAGGCATCAGTTTTTAGGGTTGGCAATTTGTCCTGATTAGACTGTAAGCAAGCCTCGGCAAAACTGAGCAACTGAGATCGATTGGCCGGATTTAATTTTTTTACGGCTAACCAGTGATACAGATATGTGGCTAAATTCGGTATCGATAGGCGGCGATTAAGTGGCAGCGGGTTGCTGTCACCAATTAATTCATTGAGCAAATCTAAGCTGGCTGCTAAGTTGTCCCGGCTGTCTTTTATGCGTTGTAAGGCATCAGGTCGCAGAGCCGTAAATTGTGGCATGATTTTATGCCGTATGTAGTTGCGGTCATAATCAGTGTCCCGGTTGCTGCTGTCTTCAATGCAGTTAAGTTTGTGTGCCAATAGGTATTGATCAATCTGCGTTTTAGGCGTGTTAATCAGTGGCCGAAATATGCGGATGCCGTAATAATGGCCATGGGCGTTCATACCGGTCAGCCCATTCAACCCGGTGCCACGAATTAATCTGAATAGTATCGTTTCCACATCATCGTTCAGGTGATGTGCCGTCAGTAAAACAACAGGTGACGGCAACGTCTCAAGGTGTTGCGCCATGGCGCCATAACGGGCCTGACGTAAACTGTTTTCATCTTTTTTATCGGTTTGGATGGTTTTGAGCAGACACTCAATGCCCAGGCGATGACAGGTTGTTTGACTGAGTTCAGCCCATAGTGCTGAGTCCGGATGAATCGAGTGATTAACGTGAATGGCTGATAGTTTTTGCTTGATAGCCGGGTCGTGGGCTAAACAATGCAGTAGGGCAGTGGAATCACTACCACCACTAAAAGCCAGAACATAATGCGTTGCCTCAGGCAAAGGCAGCGGTTGAAGAATGTCTGCTTTACTCTGAGAATGCCCCATAGGACATCAGTCGTTGATAACGGTCTTTGACCAGTTGCTCACTGTCTTTAAGAGACAGTTTAGCCAATTGATCATGTAATGTGGTTTTAATGGCTTGTGCGACAAATTGTGGATCTCGATAAGCACTGCCCAGAGGTTCTTTAATAATGTGATCCACTAAACCCTGTGTCTTTAATTTATGGGCAGTAATACTTAAAGCTTCGGCGGCATCTTGTGCTTTATCGGCACTGCGCCATAAAATAGAGGCACAACCTTCCGGTGAAATCACCGAATAAATACTGTATTCCAGGATATTGGTGACATCACCAACGCCGATGGCAAGTGCGCCGCCGGAGCCGCCTTCGCCGATAATGGTGCAGATGATAGGTACTTTCAGGTGAGACATTTCTTCCAGGTTTTTGGCAATGGCTTCAGATTGACCACGCTCTTCAGCACCGATTCCGGGATAAGCCCCGGGGGTGTCAATAA
>CAZLAW010000192.1:0-3360 GCA_964557625.1 uncultured Marinicella sp. | reverse complement strand
TAAAGAAACGGTATTTTTTCGCGATGGCGTGATGGTAGGCGCTGAGAATGTTTTTACGGCCGGCCAGGGCAGAAACCAGCATGATGAGGGTGGATTCGGGGAGGTGGAAATTGGTCAGCAGACCGTCGATGACTTTGAATTGATAGCCGGGATAAATGAAGATATAGGTGTCGCCGGTGTAGGCTTTGAGTTCGCCTTTTTGAGCGGCGGTTTCCAGGCAGCGGACGGCGGTGGTACCGACAGCGATGACACGGCCACCCCGGGCTTTGGTCTCGTTAACCGCTGTTACCACACTGTCGTCAACCTGCAGCCATTCCTTATGCATTGTATGGTCTTCAATGTTCTCAGCTTTAACCGGTTGGAAAGTGCCGGCACCGACATGCAGGGTAACAAAGGCGCTGTTAATACCCTTGGCTTTTATACGGTTTAAGGTTTTATCATCAAAGTGTAACCCGGCGGTGGGTGCAGCCACCGCCCCGGCCGTTTCGGCATACACGGTTTGGTAACGTTCACTGTCTTTCTCGGTACTGTCCCGCTGGATATACGGTGGCAAGGGCATCACACCATATGTTTCCATGGTGGTATGGATATCGGCATTTTCATCACACACCTCGATTAAGAAAAACATGCCCTGACGGCCGGTAACCTGAAGCATCGGGCGGTTATTAAAATAGATTTTTGTACCTAAACGCACAGGTTTATTGGCTTTAAGCAAGGCTTTGGCTTGCCGTTCATTTAACAACCGTTCAATAAAAACCTCGATTTGACCACCGGTATATTTACGGCCGGGTAATCGCGCCGGTATAACCTTGGTGTTATTAAACACCAGTAAATCACCGGGTTTTAGATACTCAACAATATCTTTGAACTGACAATCAGTCACCTCACCGCTGTCTTTATCCATCACCAGCAGGCGACTGTGACTGCGCTCGGTAATCGGCTGTTGCGCAATCAGCTCTTTGGGCAGCTCGTAATTAAAATCCTTTTTATTCATGCTGAGACTTATTGGTCTTTTTTCACTGGAAACGCAATGCTTTGATTGAATGATTCACCTTCAACCGTTTCATATTTTAAGGTAATCTCGACAGTTTGCCCGACTTCAATGCTTTGTTGAGGCATCATCAACATAATATGCAGACCACCGGGCGCCATGGTGAGGCTTTCACCGGACGCAATCGGCAAAGCTTTTTGCTCACGCATTTTAAAAACACCGTCCACTTCAATGGTCCGATGTATTTCAGTCATACCAAAAGCATCACTGTCCGCACCGACCAAGGTCAGGTCCTGATCGCTTTCATTGGTTAATGTGGCATACGCTGCCAACATGTTGGCATTAGGTGGGCCGGCCCGTAACCAGGCATTGTCAACCGTGGGCAATTGATCACCGGCCTGCGCGGTGAAGAATATAAAACTTAATATAAATACATTCACTCTTTTCATAACTCTCTCGCAATATTGGACAATTCTTCAGCGTGACGTTTCGCCAGGTCTTGTTCAACCGCTTCCACCATAATGCGTAGTTTCGGCTCCGTACCTGAGGGTCTGATTAAGACCCGGCCTTGATCACCTAAGTGCTGATCAACCGCTTCAGCGGCACGACACAGTTCGGGTTCAGCGCCCAATGCTTTGGGTTTAGGGTGATTTACGTTAATCATCACCTGCGGATACACCGGCATTTCGTCCGCCAGTGATTTCAGGCTTCGTCCGGTTTCCATCATGACATTGAGCACCATCAAAGCGCTGATAATACCGTCACCGGTGGTGGCCAGGTTTAAATTCAGAATATGTCCGGATGACTCACCACCTAACATCCAGTTGTTTTTATGCAGTTTTTGGTGCACATAACGGTCACCCACCTGGGCCCGTTCAAAGGGAATGCCCAAATCAGTGAGGGCTTTTTCCATCCCTTGATTCGACATCAGTGTACCCACCACACCACCGTTTAAACGATTATTCGCGTGCAGGTGCTTGGCCACCAGGAAAATCAATTGATCGCCATTGACCTCATTGCCAGTGTGATCCACCATCACCACCCGATCCCCATCGCCATCGAGGGCAATGCCGACATCGGCCTTGGTTTCGACCACTTTTTCCTGCAACACCGCCACTTCGGTACTGCCACAATCTTGATTGATGTTAAAGCCATCCGGTTTATTACCGATAATCACCAAATCGGCACCCAATTCAGTTAACACCCGCGGTGCAATCTGATAGGTCGCACCATGGGCACAATCTAATACAATTTTATAACCCGACAGCATCAGATTATTGGCGGCATTTTTGCAGTATTCGATGTAACGGCCATCGACGTCGCTAAGACGACTGGCTTTGCCTAACTGACTGGAATCCACCATCTCCATGGGTTGATCTAATAAGGCTTCAATCGCCAACTCCTGTTCATCAGACAGTTTTTCACCCTGATGGTTAAAAAATTTAATTCCATTGTCATAATAAGGGTTGTGTGAAGCACTGATTACAATGCCGGCACTGGCATGTAGAGTTCGGGTTAACCAGGCCACCGCCGGTGTCGGCATCGGACCGAACAAGATGGTGTTGATGCCCGCTGACACCAATCCGGCTTCTAAGGCCGACTCGAACAAATAGCCCGATACGCGGGTGTCTTTACCAATAACGATGGTTTTGCCGGGTTTACTTTGACCCAATACCTTGCCTGCCGCGTAGCCCAGTTTTAACGCAAATTCTGCGGTCATCACAGGACCGCCGACTTGACCGCGGATACCATCGGTTCCAAAATAGTGTTTAGTGTGTGTCATGTTGAATAAAATGTTGACTCATGGTGAGGACATCGCGGGTTTCAGCGACATCATGAACACGAAAATAATCGGCACCCTGAAAGTAAGCAAACTGTGCCACCGCCAAAGAACCGGCGAGGCGATGATTAACCGATCGATTTAACAGGCTTTGAAACATGGATTTGCGAGAAACACCGATTAAAATCGGAAAGCCCATTTGTTTTAAAGTACTGATATTTTTAAGTAGACGCAGATTATGCTCAACCGTTTTACCAAAACCAATCCCTGGATCTAAGATAATGCGGTCCGGATTTATCCCGGCACGCATACAAGTCTCCACCCGTTGTTCAAAAAAATCCAATACAGTTTGTACCACATTGTCATATTGGGGATTATCCTGCATGGTTTCAGGCTTGCCTTGCATATGCATCAGACACACCGGCACATCGTATTCGATGGCGACGTCCAAAGCACCATCAGCCTGTAAAGCATTAATGTCATTAATAAAATCAGCGCCGGCGTCTAAAGCGGCCGCCATCACATCGGGATGACGACTGTCGATGGACAATGTCATTTCAGGATAACGTGCGCGCAAGGTTTTAATAAT
>CAZLAW010000191.1:0-3363 GCA_964557625.1 uncultured Marinicella sp. | reverse complement strand
CTTATAATTTTTTTCTTTAACTTTTTGCATGCGGATCCCCGATAAGACTTTCTAATGGGATATTGTAATTATGGTGAAGTTGACGAATCATTTTAAGTGATAAATCCCGTTTGCGGTTCAGAATTTCAGAAACCCGGCCTCGTGAGCCGATTGAAGATTCCAAATCTTTGCGGCTTAAACTCAACTGCTCCATTCGAAATTTAATGGCTTCGACTGGGTCGGGCGGATTGATTGCATGATGTTTATCCTCATATGCCTCTACCAGGGTGAGTAAAACATCCAATTTATCACCACGCGGCGTATCGACTTCAGCGCCCCACAGTTGGTTGATTTCACTCAGGGCCTCCTTATAATCGGCTTCAGTTTTTATGGGTCGAATTTTCATCATACTTTATCTACATTAATTTGATCATATTGTTCATGTGTGCCAATAAACTTAACGAACATGACTTGCCGCGGATAATCTATAGCAACAACCAGTCGGTATTTATTGCCGGCGATATTGAAAACAACACGACTGTTTTTCAATATGCTGGCATGTCTAAATTGAGCCTTCAGTTCTTGCGGCGATTGCCATTCGGCTTTCAGCGCTTCTGCATGCCACGCTTCAATGGCAGGCTTTGCATCAAGGTATTTCGGAGAGGACTCCCAAAATTCTCGTAACGTCCGTTTTGAAATAACACGCATTTTCTGAGTTTACACTGTTCCCGATATGGGAGCAAGTAACAAATCATTTAATGCTAACGGTTGGCGCTGAGTTTGCGGAACCCAACGGTTTGCCGCACACCATGTTGGGCTTCGCAAGGCTCAGCGCCAACCTACCACAGTTCTTGACTACCTTATTGAGCATTGTCTAACTTACCAATCAACTTCCGACAAGCCGTGGCATGATTTTCATATTTCGGGTATTCATCAAGCGCTTGTGCCAGTAAGGTTAATGCCGGGATCAGGTCTTTAAAATCCGTGTGCTTTTTGTGGATGCCGTGCAATAATTTAATGGCCACACGGGCATCGTTGTGATCAAAACTGGCCTGGGCAATAAGCAATTTTAGTTCAGGGTCTTCAAGCACAAAATCGGGGCATTTACCCATCAGTCTTTTATAGTTGCGGCTGATGAGATCCCTGCGGTTGTTGCTTTCAAGCAGTCGAAAATACTTTGGTAGAAATTCAGTCATGGCTTCATGATTTTTGCTGGCCAGCAGAAAATCAAAAAACCGGCTGTGTAATGACAGCTTATCGGGGTTTATCCGGATTTGTTCCTGGAATAATTGGGTGGTGTCCTTAAATTCGGCTTGTTTAATCAGGGTTGAGATTTTTGCCATGGCGATGGCATGGCTGCCGCGCCGTTTGTTCGAGCCATCCTGCAGGCGGGCACTGTAACCCAGTTCGGCCTGAAACTGAAACACCATATAACCCATCAGGTGATGCAGGACGATGGCATAGTAAAAGGTAATGGCAAATAAAAAAATGGCATCGAGACTGGATGGAATAATCGCCACCAGCTGATAAAGCACCGCCACCGAACCCATCATGATAAAAATAAAGGCCAGAATCAAGCCGTAGGGTAAACCGATTGAATGAATCAAATCAAAGATATTGCGCGGGTTGAGCGACTCAATCATGCTTTCAGAAATGGCGTAATGGATAATAATCGCCGGAAAAGATAAGGTCACCAACAAAGCCACAATGCCACCGATGGCCGATCCCAAGAAGGTATTCGCTAAATTAACCACCAGCCCGGTGACAAACAGCATGGCAATTAATACCAGCATTTTCCTGAAACCACCTTCATAGGCTTCGGTGATATCCGGCGGCGTTAAATAGCCTTCAGCGGTAAAACTTAAGCAGCTTAAACAATATTTAAAAACCGATCCGAACAAGGCCAGATAAATTAATAGGGCAAACGGCAGGTAAAAAGCCACCGAACACAACACCGATAAAATCAAAATAAACCACAGTGATTGAGTCGCCAGCGGATAACGAAAGCTCTGTTGCAAACGCCGCCAAAACGGCTCAATATTGCCCGGTCCCAAGGCCTCAAGTGTGCGGTTACATCGAAAACAACGTGGTTCCGAGTTAAAGCGTGAATCGTCAACACATTCATCGCAACAATTGATATCACATTCCACACAGAGATAGGTGGCCGGTTCTAAGGGATGAAATTGGCAGCGCTGTTCCATCAGCTCAGCTCCTGCGCCAGATTCTGGTACTTCTGTGTTTCGGTGCGGTTCTCAAGTCGCTTATAAGCCGTGGCAAGCTTCTGGGCCAGTAGATGTAATGAGGGGTGCTTGTCTTCTTCATGATACAAATCCTCAAACAGCTTAACCGCCTGTTCAATGTACTCCGGTGAACTGATAAAGTGCCAGGCCAGCTTATAATGGGTGTCCCGGTCAAAGTGTCTGTTTTCTTTGGGTAGATCCTGCCAAATGGCACCGATTTTCTGTAATTGTGTTTTGTTCGGTCGTACGGTTTTCATCCATTGACTGAAATAAAGCCGCCCATCATCGGGGTTCAATGTCTGTAATAATTTTAGTTTTAACACTTTTAAATAAAAATCACCCTCAAAGTTGGCCAGGTGTTTGTTAAGCTGTTTGAGCGCCGTTTCAAACTGAAATTTATCCAGTGATTGATAGATTTTATCCAGACTCAATTGTTCCGGTGTGGCAACTTGATCCTGTTCGATGTAATCCTCATTTAACACCTCCGGTTTGCGCCAAAGCACAAAAGCAATTAAAGCCGCACCGGTGACAAAGCCACCCACATGGGCCATAAAACCGATGTTCGATTCAGGGTTCATCCACAATGAAAACAACTCATTGCCGATGTAAAAGGGCAATATCAACAAGGCCGGCGCCCTGAAATAGCCGACAAACACAAAAAACCAATAGAAAAACTCAATTTTCTTTAACCGGAAGATGCCTAAATACATGGCCATGACACCGGACAAGGCACCCGATGCACCGACCAAGGGCATGGAACTGCTTAAATCCATCAAAGACTGTGCCAGTCCGGCACCAACACCGGACAACAGATAAAAAATCAGAAAATTACGGTGCCCTAAACTGGCTTCAACCGCAAAGCCACAAATAATTAAAAAGAACATATTGCCCAGCAAATGCATCACCCCGCCATGTAAAAACTGATGGGTAATCAGGGTCGTTACGCTCATATCATTGGGTACCAGCCCGTATTTCTTAAAACTGACTTCATAGATGAGCTCATGAATGTATTCACGCTGATAGCGCCAATAGGTGTAATAATCAGCGGTAAAATATTCAGTACCATGGCTGAGTATATGATCGTAAAATGTTTCATCCTGCAAAATAAAAGCCGCCGCATAGCCGGGGTTCGGATGTTCGACCA
>CAZLAW010000190.1:0-3421 GCA_964557625.1 uncultured Marinicella sp. | reverse complement strand
GCCATGTGCTCATTGGCTATTCTCTTCGCCTCTGATTGGCCTCCACGGATGGAGGCCTGCCGCGCGAGCTGGGAGCGGAAGCGGCCGCTCGCTCACGGCCTTAACGGACATTCCGTCACGCTTCTTTGCTTCGCAAAACCGCATGACTTCATTTACCTGGCCTAACCGGCTCGGCGGGTCGTGCTGCTCAGCAGCACTCCATTGTCTGCATTTCAAACATCCTTGTGGATCGACGCGTAAGCCTCTTCTTAAATTTATGATTTAACCATCAAGCTGCCTCAGAAACATCCCATCCCGGGAAGACCAAAACAGCCGGATGGCATTTCAGCGCCTTAGCCAAAACCTTGGCGCGCTCAAGTCCTAAATTAATACGATTGTTTTCAATGGCTGAAATGGTAGATTGGGGAATGCCGGTTAGGTCCGCTAATTTATTTTGGCTGAGTTCTTGTAACTCTCGAATAATTCGAACAGATTCACCCACAGACATCTCAACAGACTGTTTCGCTTTATGATAATTTTTCATGTTATTTTCTCCTGTAATCATGGGCAGTAATACGCTCAACAAGTACATAGACTTTGTCGTTATCAATTTGGTAGATGACACGATATTGTTTATTTAAACGTGACGAACGATAACCTGACCATTGTCCACTCAATGACTCATCACGAA
The DNA here is from genome assembly GCA_964557625.1 of uncultured Marinicella sp. Taxonomy (GTDB): domain Bacteria; phylum Pseudomonadota; class Gammaproteobacteria; order Xanthomonadales; family Marinicellaceae; genus Marinicella. The sequence continues at coordinate 2,751 of CAZLAW010000190.1, read as the reverse complement.
AGCCTCGTATGGCTTTTAAACCGGCTTGACCAGAAATGCGAACAATGTCCTTCCATTTTTCATATCGTTTCAGTACCTCAACAGGCAACTTCTTTAGTTGCTTGGTTATCGATTTATGTTCGTAAACAACCCACATACCCTATAAAGTATACATATTATATTTAGTATGTCAATTTTTGTAACTACACATCCTTTTTCATAACGCTTCGTTGACAAATGGCCAGACCCAATAATTTAATGAGCAAAACAAACCCCACTAATCCATGACTTTCGACCCCGCTGTTTTGACATTTACTTTGGTAGAATCATGCTTAGATTTTAAATTGGAGTTGTTATGCCTTATTTGATGTTATTTGTTGCCTTTGTTTTGAGTTTTTCAGTCTCAGCCCAGGAAGCGCTGGATTATCAGAAGCCACCACAGGAAATTTTGGAGCTGGTGGATATTGAGCGGGCGCCATCGGTGCGGATTGATTCAGAAGCGACCACGCTTTTGTTGTTGTATCGGGATGCTTATCAATCTATTGAAGAATTGTCGGCGCCGGAAGTGCGCTTAGCCGGTTTGCGGATTAATCCCAAAACCAATATTTCCAGTCGCATACGCTATTACAATAACATCAGGGTTCAGGATATTGCCTCAGCGAAAAACCAGGACATTACAGGATTACCGGACAGCCCGAAACTGGCTTATGTCAGTTGGTCACCGGATGAACGTAAAGTGGCCTTTACCCACACCGATGATGCCGGGGTGAGTTTATGGGTGGCTGATCTTGAGCGTTTAACCGCCATAGCCCTCACCCAACCCAATTTAAATGCCAACTTAGGCCGGCCTTATAGCTGGTTAAAAGACAGTGAAACATTATTAATTAAAACCATTCCCGAAAATCGGCAACCGCTTATTGATACTGATACCGAAGTACCCACCGGGCCGACGGTGAGCACCAGTGACGGCGCTAAAGCGCAAAACCGAACCTATCAGGATTTACTCAGCAACCCGCAGGATGAATTTAATTTTGAGCAATTGGCCAAATCTGACATTCAGCTGGTGAATCTCAAAGGTCAACAGAAACACTGGGCCGACACCGCCATGTACCGGGGACTGGATGTATCACCAGATGGTGATTATGTGATGGTCTCTCAGGTGCAACGGCCTTTTTCTTATCTGGTGCCTTATAACCGCTTTCCGAGCCAAACAGATGTGATAAAAAAATCCGGCAAACTGGTCAAAACCGTCAACCAGGTCCCATTGATTGAAGACTTACCCAAAGGTTTTATGGCGGTCAGAACCGGCAAACGAAACCTGCAATGGCGCAGCGATCAACCGGCGACATTGGTCTGGGTCGTGGCTTTGGATGACGGTGACCCGGAGAATGAAGTTGATTACCGTGATGAAGTATTCCAGCAGGCAGCGCCGTTTAAAAAACCCGCTGAAAGCCTGTTTAAAACCCAATTACGCTTTTATCAGTTAACCTGGGGTGATGACAGCCGGGCTTTATTTTTTGATTACTGGTGGAACAGCCGGCAAATTAATACATCACTGTTTAATCCGAGTGACTTGACGCAAGCACCGAAGCTAATCAACAGTCGCAGCTATCAGGATGTCTACGCCGATCCGGGTCGTTTTATGTTGGTCAAAAACAAATATGGCGAAGATGTCTTGCGGATTCATGACAATAAAGCCTTTTTATTAGGCGACGGCTTCAGTGAAGCCGGGCAATTTCCGTTTTATGATGAATTGGATTTAAGCAGTTTCGACACAAAACGCATTTACCAATCGGCTTACACCGATAAGCTGGAAACTTTGGTTGATATCATCAGTGATGATGGGGAAAAACTTTTGGTTCGCATAGAAGCACCGAATGAATTTCCTAATTATTATATTCGTGACATCGAACAGGATAAATTAACTGAAATTACCGACTTTGAAAACCCGTTTAAATCGCTGAGCCATATTCACAAAGAAGTGATTCAATATAAACGCGAGGATGGGGTCGATTTATCAGCGACTTTATATTTACCGGCCGATTATGACTTTGACAAAAAACCCAAATTACCGATGATTTTGTGGGCTTATCCCACTGAATTTAAGGATCAGGCGAATGCCTCACAAAACCGCCAAAACCCCAATGAATTTACCTATGCTTCTTACGGTTCAATGATTTATTGGGTCACCCGCGGTTATGCGGTGCTCGATGATGCCGCTTTCCCGATTGTTGGTGAAGGTGATGAGGAGCCCAATGACACCTTTATTCAACAATTGGTGGCCAATGGCGATGCCGCCGTGAAAGCGGTGGCTGATATGGGCTACATTGATCCTGAACGGGTGGCGGTGGCCGGTCATTCCTACGGTGCCTTTATGACCGCCAATTTACTCAGCCATTCCGATACTTTTGCCGCCGGTATTGCCAGAAGTGGCGCTTATAACCGAACGCTCACACCTTTTGGTTTTCAGGCAGAAGAGCGCAATTACTGGGAAGCGCCGGAGATTTATTACAACATGTCGCCGTTTATGCATGCCGATAAAATGAATCAGCCGTTATTACTGATTCATGGTGCGGCTGATAATAATTCCGGCACCTATCCGATGCAGTCAGAACGCTATTTTAATGCTTTAAAAGGTCTTGGGGCCACCGCACGATTAGTCATGCTGCCGAAAGAAAGTCATGGCTACCGCGCCAAAGAATCTATTTTGCACGTGTTGTGGGAACAAGATCAATGGCTGGAGAAGTATGTGAAAAATAAGGGTGCTGAGTA
>CAZLAW010000189.1:0-3463 GCA_964557625.1 uncultured Marinicella sp. | reverse complement strand
CCAAACGATTTATTGTTGAAGCCTCGGTTTATGATGAATTTTTAAGGCGTTTTCAGGATAAGGTACAACGATTAACGTACGGTAATCCCATGGACAAGGAGACCACCTTAGGCCCTATGGCGCGGGCTGATTTAGCCGAAGAATTGGCCGATCAGCTGCAGCGATCGGTGCAACAAGGTGCTAAAGTTCTAATCGGCGGTGAACAATCCAAAACCCGTTTTGAGCCCACCATTGTCACTGATGTTACGGTCAACATGCCGCTCATGCAGGAAGAAACCTTTGGTCCGGTGGCACCCATATTTAAAGCCAACGATGATGAACATGCCCTCAACGTCGCGGCTGCCAATCATTTTGGTTTGGGTGTGACCGTTTGCACCCGAAATCCCGAAGCCATTTTAAAACAACTTCATCGCTTCCCTGATGGTGCGGTGTTTATTAACGAACTGGTCAAATCAGATCCGCGACTGCCTTTTGGCGGCACCGGTCTGTCCGGTTACGGCCGTGAATTATCCCGGGCCGGCATCAAAGAGTTTATTAACCAAAAAACCGTGTTCGTAAAGACCAGCCAGAAATTAAGAAATGACAATTTTATGATTTAACCGGAAAATTGTTGAAAAATTGTCGTACTCCATCGTCCCTTAAGCGACTGAGATCACCGTTGCGTTGATTTTTCCAGACAACGCGACCATTTTCATTATCAAACAACACCGCGGTGGTTAGCGACTGATTGCCGGAAGTCAACGGCAAGCCGATACCCACATGGCTGCCCCGAACGCTGCCGGAACTGATACCGACGGAAACCGAACCCGAGCTAAGCGTTTTTAAAAACGACGTGCGTGGTGCCAGGACCCGAACATGTAAAATACCCGGTGGGTTGGCGCTACTTGGAGCTGACATCGACTGCCCCAAATCGACAGTTTTTAAGCGCAGTCTTTGTAAATAGTTTTGGTTGTTTTTAGACGCCGGCGTTAAGGCAACGCGTTGCGCATCCATAAAGGAAACCATCAATTGATCCTGAACATCATAAGGATACGGGCTGTCAATATAAAATGGCGGATAAATAATATCAACTTGGCGTTCACCGTTTTGGTAATGTGCGAACGGCATATCCGGATGTAAACCGACACCGCTGGTGACCAATGCCCATTCAACAGCATAGTTTTTACCTTTCAAGATTTGTCCAATATCTTCTTTCAGACGATTGATTTGGGTTTGATTCTTATCGGCATCGTAGTCCATGACCGTATCAATGCCATCAACAAAATAAACATAATCAAGCACCACGGCGATGCGGTTAAAACCGGGTTCTTGGATATTCGGATTGAGGTAGCTGTTTTTCGTTCCGCAAGCAGACAGTCCGACAACCAACATGATGACAAGAATTATTCTAACCATAAGATATGAATCAAGCCGAAAAAAGCCTTAGTCTACCACAGCTTGCGCTTATGTTTTTTAGCCCAGCGAACAAACTAACATTTAGATTTATGGCTGTTTTTATGGCATACTATTCTGTACTTGACTCGGCGCAAAAGAATGAAAAAACTATTGATTACGCTCGTTATATTGGCATTATTACAGGCTTGTGGCGGTCGCATGAGCAAAAAGCAGAGCTTAGACCACACCCTTTACCAGTATGCCAAAGTCATGCGTTGGGCCGATTTTGATCAAGCACTTAATTTCATCGATCCCGAAGCAGATGAGGATATTCAACCCACAGAGCTTGAGCTCAACCGCCTTAAGCAATTTGGCGTCAGTTCCTATGTGCCGCGCCCAATTTTACCCGGACCGGATGAAAACAGTATTGTGCAGACCGTTGAATTAAAACTGTATAATATTCACACCAAACGAGAAAAGGTGGTGCTTGATGAACAAGTGTGGCGCTATGACGAAGAACAAAAACGCTGGTTTTTAGATTCCGGCTTGCCCAAAATCACCCACTAACGTGGATGCCATCACCATTGACAATTTTCGTGCCGACACCACCATCGGTGTGCATGACTGGGAGCAACAACAAAAACAACCGATTATTTTGAACCTTACGCTGGGATGTGATTGTCAGCCTGCCGCGGACAGCGATGACATTGCGCAAGCGCTTGATTACTTCAAATTGACAGAACATTTAAAAACATATTTGGCTGAAAACCAATGTGCTTTAATCGAAACCCTGGCGCAACGGCTGATCGATCAAATTTTTCATTATTTCCCAATGGTGCAGCACATCGACTTACATCTGCAAAAACCCGAGGCCGTTAATCATGCGCTGGTGGGTGTTAAACTAAAACGTCACCGTTAATTCCACTCACCGCGTTGCCGCACCGCCTCAAACAGCACCACACCGGTGGCCACCGCCACATTTAACGAATCCCAGTCGGCCGACATCGGAATATGCACCAAATAATCACATTTTTCTTTCACTAAGCGCCGTAAACCGGTGCCTTCATTGCCCATGACCAAGGCCGTGGCGCCGGTCAATAATTGTTGGTAAATGGGGGTACTGGTTTCTGTGCAGTCAGTACCGTAAACCCAGACCCCGGCGGCTTTAATAATGTCCAAAGCCCGTGCCATATTACTGACCTGATAGATGTCTAAATGCGCAATGGCCCCAGCGGCTGTTTTATGGGTGGTGGCGGTAATTGGGGCGGATTGATTTTTACTGATAATAACAGCGGTGACACCAGCCGCTGCCGCACTGCGCAGACACGCGCCTAAATTTCGCGGGTCTTCTAAACCATCCAATACCAATATCAGCGGCTCATGCCAATCATTGACATCAGTTTTTAATTGACGCTCAGTTTTTAACGCCGCCTGAGCTAACTCAGCCACCACGCCCTGGTGTTTTTCTGAGCACATTTGATTGAGTTCTTCGGTTGAGACCAAATGTACAGCGAGCAGTTTTTGCTGGCGCAATAAGGTCTGCAATTTCTGTAAACGCTTGTTGTTACTATCTGTTTGAAGCCAAACTTTGTCCACCGCCTCACCGGCTTTGATCGCTTGCTCTACGGCATGAATACCAAAAATAATTCGGCTCATAAATATTCAATTAAATTATTTTTTTGCATCGAATATAATCATGCAAAACTATTTTCAAAAATAATATCGCTTATTAAAGGATTACTATAAGGGATACCAGCTGGCGGATACTCAACACTGTCTAATAAGCCATCACCATCTGTATCGGGGTTTCCGTCACTGGTGCCTAATAAATACTCCATACCGACTATTAGCCCATCGCCGTCAAAATCAAAATTAATAAAGCCAGCACCAAGTACCACAGATCCCGGAGGGGGAAGAATCTGAGTTAAATAATATTTGCCAGTAGCTGAATCCAAAGCACGATAAACTTTACCTGCAGGGTTAGTATTACAAGGTCCATTATCACAAGGAACAAGATAACCTTCAATACCTTGAATTTCAAATCCTGATGAATGAAACGATTCAAGTTCAGCCACATCAGTGACCATAA
>CAZLAW010000188.1:0-3475 GCA_964557625.1 uncultured Marinicella sp. | reverse complement strand
GGTATTATTCCTTGTTTTATTCGTCATTTAGGCCCTGAGGTCGCGCAACAGGATTGGCAGATTCTAAAACACCACCAGGATAAATACCTGGCCATTGGTCTGGCTGCCGTTGAAAAAGGCTTTCCGCCGGGACTATTTAAAGAGGTCTTTAAGGATATTAATAGTGCCGGTGTTAAAACAGTAGCTCATGCCGGAGAAGAGGCCGGTCCCGAATATATATGGTCAGCCATCAAAGATGCCCATGTGAGTCGTATTGATCACGGTGTGACCTGTTTGGATGATGAAGAATTGGTGGATTATTTGGTCAAACATCAAATTCCTTTAACTGTTTGTCCACAATCAAATTTAAAATTAAAGGTGTGTGATCATTTAAGTCGCCATCCATTGCAAGAACTTCTCAAGCGCGGCTTGAACATCAGTATTCATTCTGATGATCCGGCTCATTTCGGTGCCTTTTTAACCGATAATTTGTTGTTAATCCAAAAACATTGTGGCGTCACCGACCAGCAGATTTATGATATGACGATCAATGCTGTTCACGCTTCTTTTGCCTCAGAACACAGAAAAAAAGAGATATTGGCTCGATTGAGTGAATTTGCGACTAAAAACAGAATTGAAGATAACCAGCCATAATTGAATAAATTTGATGACTTTATTGATAGCCGGCCGCCTGTAATTTGAACAATTCTGAATACAGTTTGGGCTGTTCCATAAGTTCTTCGTGGGTGCCTAATTCCAGTACCCGACCATCCTGTAGCACCAAAATACGATCAGCCATGCGCACGGTACTGAAGCGGTGACTGATGATAATACTGGTTTTACCTTTGGTGAGGGCTATAAACCGGTCAAAAACATCATATTCAGCCTGTGCGTCCAAAGCGCTGGTGGGTTCATCAAGAACCATCACGTCGGCATTTTTCATATAAGCACGCGCCAGAGCCACTTTTTGCCACTGACCGCCACTCAACTCCTGACCCTTGTAAAATCGTTTACCCAAGCGCTGCTCCAAGCCCTCTGCCATAACGTTAACCACTTGTTGGGCGAGACTTTTATCAGCAGCATAATGGATGGCTTCGTCATTGTCCATTTGATCAATATTACCTACGGCAATGTTTTCTCGAAGGGTAAACTCATATCTGAAAAAATCCTGAAAAATAACACCAAAACGTTTTCGATAGTCGCCAAGATCAAAGCGGTTGATGTTTATACCGTCGAGGAGAATTTCACCCCGGGTGGGTTCATAAAAGCGCAGGAAAAGCTTAATGAGGGTCGTTTTTCCCGCTCCATTTTGTCCCACAAATGCCATTTTTTCCCCCGCTTTTATTTCAAAGTTAATGCCTTTCAAGACTGCGCCGTCACTGTTCGGATAGGCAAAGTGCAGATCTTTGACCTGGAACCCTCGGGTGATGGTTTTGGGAAGCGGTATTTTTTTTCCCGGTGAGCGTTCAATGGCAATGTCAATAAAGTCAAAATAATCTTGAAGATACAGCGCACTTTCGGAAATCCGGGTAAAGCGTGAAAAAAAGCCCTGCAAATTGCTGCGTAAGCGGTTAAACGAGCCTGATAGGAAAGTCAATTCACCAATACTAATGATACCTGTCAACACCCTTAAAACAATATATACATAGGCACCATAGTAGCTCAATAAACCCAGCATATTAAACAGTGATCCGTAGAGACTCTGTTTAATTGAAAGCTTTTTATTGACCAGGTAATAGTCGTTGGACAATGTTTTAAAGCGGTTCGCAATAAAATCAGTGAGGCCAAAAAGTTTAACCTCCTTTGCGGTTTGATTATTGGCTCCGATAAAACGCAGATAATCCAGTTCGCGACGTTCGGCAGTCCAGCTACGTGCCAGTGAATAGCGTGTACTGCTGAATTTGGCTTCGTTTATAAATAAGGGAATAATGCTGAGTACAAGTATGAGAATTAAAATTGGCTCAAAATAAAGCAAACCCACAATGAGCGAAACCATGGCAATCAGGCTTTCTGCCTGACCGAGGGCATTACTCATCAAGTTGACCCGGTTGTTGGTCTGGGTTCGGGCGCGTTCCAGTTTGTCGTAAAAATTCGGATCTTCCAGTTGAGCGATACCAAGATCACTGGTTTTCCGAATAATTTTTTCAGAGGACGCGTTTGAATAAAGGTCACCTAAAAGCCCATCAGTCAGATTAATTAATCGACCCAACAAATCAGAGAGTACAGCGACAGAGAATTCAATAATGACATAGTTCCACAATAGTGTGAAATCTTTATTTTGCAAAGAAACCTGCAGAATAATCTCATCAATAATCAGTTTCCCCACCCACAAAATAACCACAGGGGTAAAGGCATTCATCAAGCGACTGACAACATTTAAAAGAAATAGCTTGGGACTACTGTGGTATATTTCCCTGAAAAAACGCGGAATGGAACGCAAGGCCTTAAAAGTATCCTTAAAACCAACTTTATTCTTTTTTTCGGTAATAGATTTTGGATTGGGTCTGGGCAAAGTGTATAGATAATCTACAGTTATTTGGTGTAGTATAAGTTAGTTATCTTATGAACACCACTTACGATGTATAAACACTCAAATTGATTGCCTGTCAAATCAGATGGTTCAGTGCTTTTACAACTGCTTATAACGTTATCTGGGTTAGGCAGTGATACAATCACCTTAGTAGCTAATTGTGGAAATTAACTTGGGTTTTAGAGTGATTTGATGGCAAATAAATTGAAATAAATATACTTTTTAGCCGGTCTGGTATATAAACGTTTTTTTGTTCTGTGAGTAGCCAATGGGCCTCGTTTCCGCTTTATCGCCACACGCTGAAAGCCAGCTGGATGCCATTGTTTCAGGCTTATATTCAACAGGTTTTGTGGTCTTAGACCATGTGTTTGATGACAATTATTTGACTTGTTTATTAAGAGAATTAATTGAATTAAACCCACAAGAATTTAAGCCTGCCGGAATTGGTCGTGAAAACGCCTATCAAAAAAATAAATTTATTAGAAACGATCGTATTCATTGGCTTGATGGTGATGAGTCGTTTTTAAGCAGTTATCGAATTTGGGCAGAATCCCTGCGTTTAGCGGTCAATCGGCGATTGTTTTTAGGGCTTTACGAGTATGAATGTATGTTTGCTCACTATCCCGAAGGTGCTTTTTATAAACGCCACATAGATGCTTTTAAAACCGGGATTAACCGCCGCTTAAGCACCGTTCTCTATTTAAATCCGCAATGGGGGCCTCAAGACGGTGGTGAGCTGGTCATGTACTCGCCTGATTCAAATCGTATTATTCGCCAAATTCTACCGACAATGGGTACCCTGGTTATCTTTCTCAGTGAAGAATTTCCACACGAAGTATTAGCTGCTAAACGGGCACGTTACAGCCTGACCGGTTGGTATCGCATTAATGAGGACAATCTGCCAGCCAACTAAGCGGACATTTGATTGAAGATGATAGGTTAAAATAAAATGACTTATCTCGGTTT
>CAZLAW010000187.1:0-3493 GCA_964557625.1 uncultured Marinicella sp. | reverse complement strand
CCTTCGCCCCAGGAGACATCGGCGGGTAAAATTAAGGTCGCCACCTGCCCGGGTTTTGCGCGGGCAGCGGCAATCGCTTCAGCGACATCCTGGCCCAGTGTTTCGGTGCTGGTGGCAGTGCGACAAAAGCCCGGAGAGACATTGCGCGCCACGGTTTCGATATCCGATTGCAGCTGGGCATCGTATTGCACATGATAGGTGGCATGGTCACCGACGATGTTGACCACGGGGACCTTACCCTTACGCGCGTTGTGCAGATTGGCCAGTCCGTTGCCTAAGCCACAACCCAGATGCAACAGGGTCACCGCAGGCTTATCGGCCATGCGTGCATAACCATCGGCGGCACCGGTCACCACACCTTCAAAAAGACCAAGCACAGCTAGCATTTTTGGTTCATCATCGAGTGCTGCCACAAAATGCATTTCACTGGTTCCGGGGTTACTGAAACACACTTCAATACCGGCATTGACCAGGGTTTTCATTAAAGATTGTGCACCATTTGTCATTGTTTCTCTCCAGTTTGGTCAAGTTGGTCCGGACCAATATCATTAATTCGGATGACACCGGTCAGGGTCATGGCCATGCGCAATTCCTGTTGCAGACCGGTCAGTAAGTTGTTCAGACCAGTCTCACCGCCTGCTGCCAACGCCCAGGCCCAGGGTCGTCCAATCATAACACCTTGGGCGCCCAAAGCCAGCGCACGGAAAATATCCACGCCACTGCGAATTCCGCCATCCACCAGAATGGCCGTTTTGCCATGAACGGCAGTCACAATTTCGGGTAATTTACCGGCACCTGAAGCAACGCCGTCTAACTGCCGACCGCCATGGTTCGAAATCACAATACCATCGCTGCCACAATCCACCGCCTGCCGGGCATCATCCGCGTCCAGAATACCTTTAAGCATTAATCGGCCCTGCCAACGTTGACGCAACCAGGCGATGTCGTCCCAGGTCACGGTGGGGTCAAATTGGCTATCTATCCAGGTTTTTATGGCGTCCAGATCATTGGCACCCGGCATGACATCACTGAGGTTACCAAAATTAAGCGGGCCACCGCGTAAGGCCACATTCCACAGCCAGCGAGGCCGTGATAATAAGTGTATTATTTTTAAGGTTTTGGCACGCACCCCGGGGTTGGATAAGCCGTTGCGGGCATCACGGTGGCGCATGCCCGGCCGGGGTAAATCAACGGTGAACACCAGCGTCCGGCAACCGGCAGCCCAGGCTTTATCGAGCAGCGCTTCGATGCGGGCACGATCTCGCAACATATACAGCTGAAACCAGATGGCCCGGGTAACCGCTGTCCGGACTTCTTCTACCGAACAGATGCTAACCGTGGACAGGGTGAATGGTACACCTGCGTTTTCTGCACTGCGTGCCGCCTGCACCTCACCACGGCGTGCCATCATGCCGGCCAGACCAATCGGTGCTAATACCACCGGCATGGCACAGGTTTCACCCAGGAGTTGAGATGAGGTATCGACCTGATCAACATCCACCAGCACCCGTTGGCGCAGGGTTAAGTGGTGCCAGTCTGATGCATTGGCACGCAGTGTCTGTTCGTCGGTGGCACCGCCATCCAGATAATCAAACAGGAATCGAGGCAAACGCCTGCGAGCGCGGTTGCGGTAATCTTCGGCAGTTATAGGAAAACGTAAGGTCATGTATTCTCTCTCCCGGTTATGGATTGCACCGCTGTTTTAGCGGTTAAAATGCAGCCGGGTAAAAAGGTGCCTTCCAGTGAGCGTTTACCGTTGGCGCCGCCACCGCCAAAGCCGGCGGCTTCACCGACACAATAGAGCCCTTCAATGGGCTTGCCCCGGGCATCGAGCACCCGACTGTTTAGGTCGGTTTGTAGACCGCCCAGGCTTTTACGGGTAATGAGTTGCATGCGAATGGCGATAAAGGGCCCGGTGCCTTTTTGTTGTATCGGTGCCGGTTTACAGGTGCGTAAGCGATCCGGTTTCCATTGCCGGGCGTGTTGTATCAAGCGAATCTGGTGGTCATTAAACAGCTTTGTGTCCCGGGTGAAATTTGCATCAAAGGCATCAGCGGTGGCCTGCAAGGTTTTTGGGTTGATGTCATTTGAGCCGGTCAGGCGATTCATTTTCATCGACAGTTCTTCCAGTGTATCGGCCACCAGAAAATCACGGCTTTCACGTTGCATTTGTTGTACCAGGCGATGATTGCCGAATAGCAGCTCTTTAATAAACTGTGGGAATTGTTTATCACGGATGCGTTGATTATGCTCGGCACCGGAAATGGCAAATTCTTTGGCGGCGATGCGCCAGTTTAACAGATGCCAGGTCCAAGGCTTGTCCTGTTCAGCCACCCGTTGACAAAGCCAGTGTGTATCATAGCCGGTGACCAAAGGCTCGGGGCCAATGCGTTCGCCCTGGTGATTGAGCCATAAAGCCGATTTACAGGGGATGGTTGATAAACCGTGTCCGGGAAAATGCGGGTAGGGATGGGGAAAACCGGCGGCATAATTCCACATCTCGCCGGCATGGGTGATTTGCCCATCAAGTCTATCGGCGACCCAATGGTGCATCTGACCGTCCGCAAAAGGATGGGCGCCGTTTAACATCTCGCTTGGTTGTGGTCGATTGTCCGGCCAGTTTTTGCGGCATTCTTGATGGCTGCCGTTGATGCCACCGGTGGCCATCACCACCGCGTTTGCAGTTAATCGAACAGATTCGCCGTTGATTTCGTTGATGGCCAGTGCACCACTGACTTGACCCGCTTGTTGGTCTAATTCGGTGACGCGGTGCTGATGCAACAGGGTCAATTGATCGTGGCTACTGTCCCGGTACAAGGCCGTGGTTAAGGTTTTCACCAACTCACGTGCCGTGCCCCAAATCACATGATATCTGGGCACACGATTACCTTCGCCAAAACGACCGCGTTCGACCCAATTCACCGTCGGTAAAAATTTAATCCCTTCTTTTGTTAGCCAGTCGTACACTTCGGCGCGGCAGTGTTCGACATAATGGCGAGCCCATTGCAGGGGTAGCCGGTCTTCAGGGTTTAGTTCACCGAAACTAAGCCAGTCCTTAAGCGCAATCTCCGGTGAATCTGTGATCTTCATTTTTTTTTGCAATGGCGTGTCCACCAGCAGCATGCCGCCAAAGGCCCAGCGTGCCAGCCCCCCAAAACGTTCCGGCGTATCGCGGTCAACCAGCGTGACGGACAGACCTGCGCGTACACTCTCTAAAGCGGTAACAATGCCGGCCAGCCCGCCACCAATCACCAAAACATCCGAAGAAATGATGTGTGACGATTCAACCATGCCTTACCCGCGATATTGGCGTAAGTAGCGTTTTTCAAAAAAGCGCTTGGCGTAATGCATTATCCGTAGGGGCGGTAAGAAGGTGGCGCCTTTGTCGTTGCGTTTGATAAAAATGCCGTGGCTGAGAGAATCGATAATACACAACAGTTCGTGGTGAATCTTGTCGAGTTCAGTGGTGACATTTTGTAGCAGACGCAAGGCG
>CAZLAW010000186.1:0-3555 GCA_964557625.1 uncultured Marinicella sp. | reverse complement strand
TATGTATTTAGCGGTGGTGCCAAAGCCCGGACAGGTGTCGGTCACGGGAAGATCGTTATCAATGGTTTTCGGCACGCCGATACACATCACATCCAGACCACGCTGGTGAGCCATCTGGGAGACTTTATGGGCGGTGTCCGATGAATCGCCGCCACCGTTATAGAGGAAATAACCAATGTTATGAGCCTCGAACACATCCACCAGACGATCGTATTCACGTTTTTGTGCTTCAGGGTCTTTAAGTTTAAATCGGCAAGAACCAAAGGCACCACCCGGGGTGTGCATTAACGTGGCAATCTCTTCATCACTGTGTTGTGCGGTGTCGATAAGTTCCTCTCTGAGCGCCCCGATAATGCCGTTTTTGGCACCGAACACTGTGCCCACTTCCGGCAAAGACCGGGCTGTTTGGATAACGCCACAGGCGGTGGCATTAATCACGGCGGTGACGCCGCCGGATTGACAATAAAGGGCATTTTTCTTTGACATGTACGATTCCTGTGGTTTTTTTCTTTACAATTATTGACTATAAACGATTTGAGGTGTACTGTTAGCGGTTTTCTAACAAACACCTTATTCCCTGACCATTATTGGGTCTTAAGATTCAGAATTTTAACTGAAAATGACCTGACTTGCACCGTTGTGTGCAATATCCTGTGATGGTGAGCATAAGCATGATGAGAATAGACTATGAGAATCGTTTTACTCGGCGCGCCCGGCAGTGGCAAAGGAACCCAAGCTAAATTGATTGTAAAAGAACGCGATATCCCCCATATTTCGACCGGTGATTTACTGCGACAAGCCATCGCGGATGAAACTGAATTAGGTAAGGCGGCCAAAAAAGTCATGGATGCCGGTGAACTGGTGTCCGATGAAATCGTTTTGGGCATGCTCAAAGACCGCTTAAATAAAGCCGATGCCCAAAAAGGCTTTGTGTTGGATGGTTTTCCACGTAATTTAACTCAGGCAGAAATGCTGGAAGATTTATTGGCCGAGTTAAACATTCAGTTAGATCACGCCTTATTGATTCAAGTGGACCCCGATGAAGTGGTGGCACGCATTGCCAAGCGGGCTGAAGAAGAAGGCCGCAGCGATGACACAGAGGAAGTGGTCAGAAACCGGCTTGAAATTTACCGCGAACAAACCGCACCGGTGGCCGATTTTTATCGCAAACAGGACATTGTCTCAGAAATTCACGGCAGCGGTAGTATCGAGGAAGTCCACGACCGTATTAACGCCATACTCAGGTTTTAATTACTTTGCCTTTTGTTACCACAAATAACTGCCGGTCCGGTTGTTCAATCGGACCGGCCAGACGATGCCCGAACCGTTCACACCACACCTGAAAATCCAATTCGGCGTGTTTGTCGGTCACCGCAATACACAACTGCTGACCCACAGCAAGCTTTGACATGGCTTGCTTGAGCTTTAAAAGGGGTTGTGGGCACAATAAGCCGGTGGCATCAATATCTACATCAGAAAGTTCAGTCATTGGGGCAATTTATCATGAAATAAAAAAAAAGACCACAGGGGGATTGTGGTCTTTTTAAATTCAAGAGATTGAGAAAAGGGGGAAAGGGTGTGTGTAAACTCAATCTCTCGACTTATTTTCCATTTTATGCAAAAGCAAGGAATAAACTGTGAAGCCCGTCACAAATATAAACCATTTCTGAAATAAAAGTTTGATTTATAAATATATAGCCGGATTTAATCCATGATAAACTTATTGGCATCTTATTTTGATGCGCAATCATGTCTATACGTTGCTGTGTTTTTGCTTTGTTCTGTCTGTTCTCCTTTGCCCCTTTTGCTGACAATGTGCAGCCACTGGCAGCGCCATTAAGTGAATTTATTAACGTCAGAGATTTTACAGCTTATAAGAATGAAGCCTATTTTACGGCTCAAGACCTCAATGAACAACGCAGTGTAATCGTTCAGACCAGGTTGAGGGATAATCAATGGGGCGATTTTAAAATAATGCCGTTGAGTGGTCAGTATCGGGATATCGAACCTTTCTTGAGTCCTGATGGGTTGCGACTTTATTTTGCCTCGAATCGGCCACAGATTGGTACCGAAAAATCCAGTCATTACGATATCTGGTATCTGCAAAGATCTGATGTTAAGGGTGCCTGGTCACAACCGATTCATCTCCCCGGTCCGGTGAACACCGAGCACAACGAGTTTTATCCAGCCGTGACGGCCAACGGTAATCTTTACTTCACATCTGACCGCGACAAGACAAGCCGCCAGGATGATATTTATGTCAGTCGCTGGTCTGATGATCGCCATCAGCCGGTCGAAGTCCTCAGTGATAACATTAACAGTGAGGGCTATGAATTTAATGCCTATGTATCGCCGGATGAGTCATTTCTAATTTACACTGTATACGGCGCGAAGGATGGACTGGGCAGTGGTGATTTATACATCAGTTTTCGCCAGAAAGACGGTCAGTTCAGTCCCCGTCAGAATTTAGGTCCGTCGATTAATTCGGATAAAATGGATTACTGTCCGTTTTATGACCCCGATAAAAAGCAGTTGGTCTGGACCAGTAAACGGACAGCTATTAATGATACCGTCTTCACAGACTTAACAGGTTTTATTAAATCCACACAACAGTACGAAAATGGCCAGAGCCGGCTTTATCAAAGCGAATTTGAACCGCAACAATACAAACCCAAACATGACCTTGGGAAGAAATGAAACTGGCTTTACTCACCTGTGCTGGTTTGCCTGAGGGTGATAGTGATGACAGCCATTTGGTACAAGCCTTTCAACAACGGCATGTGGATATAGAATGGCTAATTTGGGATCAGATTAAGTATCCGGTAAAACATAATGTAGCACTCATTCGGTCGGTTTGGGACTATCATAATAAACCTACATCTTTTCTCAAAACCATAAAAAAGTTAAGTCAGAAAATGACAATACTTAACCCACCGCAGGTGGTTTATTGGAACAGTGAAAAGACATATCTGAATGAACTGCAAACCGCTGGTTTACCGGTGGCTGAAACACATTGGATAGATCAGTTACCAGATTCAGAAGATTTTAAACAGTTACTGAAAACAGCTAATGCAGATGAATACTTTTTAAAGCCGGTGATTGGCGCGGATGCTTCGGGAACCTTGCGTTTCACTGCTGATACCCATGGTTTTAAAACGGCCATGGAACATTTGGAAAAACATCTTAAGCATTCATTCATGATGTTACAGCCTTTCTTGCCCTCGGTTAGTGATGAAGGTGAGTTGTCTGTGATTTATGTGGGTGAGCAATTAAGTCATGCGGTCATTAAGAAACCCAAAGCCGGGGATTACCGGGTGCAGGATACCTTTGGAGGTGTGGATTTCCCCTATCAGTTAAGCACAGATGAACAATCAGTGGCAGAACGGTGTATGGCTTTTTTGTGGCAACGATTTGGTTCATTGTGTTATGCCCGTTTAGATTTCCTGCGAGATTTTTCCAGCCAATGGGTGTTGAACGAAGTCGAGCTGATTGAGCCGTCCTTATTCTTTCGTCATAATCCGAATTCGGCAGATGCTTTCGCTGAAACAGTTTTAA
>CAZLAW010000185.1:0-3577 GCA_964557625.1 uncultured Marinicella sp. | reverse complement strand
CGGGTCACGGGGTTAACACGACTGTCCAAACTCACCAGGGTGCCGGTAAACGTTTTGTCGGGATAAGCTGTGGTGGTGGCCGAGACACTTAAACCGGGCTGTAATTGTGACAACTGATCCGCTGATACCGTGAAATCCAATTTCATTTGACTGTCCTGGTCTAAGGTTGCCAATTGCATGCCCGGTTGAGCCAGACTGCCTATACTGATTTGACGTAATCCGATAACGCCATCAAAAGGTGCCTTAATGGTGCGTTTATCGATGGCTGCCTGAATGCCCTGAATGCGGGCTTTAGAAATGGCAACAAGGCTTTTTTGGGTGTCGAGTGCGGAGCGTGATGCGGCCATTTTTTCGATTAACGGGTTGAGCCGATCGACTTGTCGGCGGGCTTCATCCAGCCGGGCTTTTTCTTCAGCCAACAAGGCTTGTTCATCTGCGGTATCCATAACAATCAGGGTATCACCCTGATTCACACGTTGACCATCCTCAAAATAAATACCGGTAATATAGTCCGTTACCTGTGAGGTCAGGTTAACATTATTGATGGCTTGTAAATCGCCCAGTGCCTGAATGTTGCCAGACAGGGTGGTGGCTTTGACAGGCGCGACAATAACCGGATTGACCTGTTGTGCCAGAATGGGTTGCGTGAAGACAACCATCAGTAGTGAGAATAATACGGTTTTATGAGTTTTCATGGGTAAGTTAAGGCTTTTTTTGTATTTTATACGATTCAATAGTTTTAATTGTGAAAACAATGTGGAAATAATGATGCTTTGCTGTATTTAGGGCAAAAAAAATCCCAACAAGGTTGGGATTAAGAGGTATAACCGATAAACTCCAAAATCGGTTTTAGGCACATTTGATATTTAAAACAATAACATAGAGAATGTTATTAAGGCAAGTAATTAAATAAATAAATTATAAAAAAAATTAATTAAATCCAGTAAGTTATTGAAATACATAGCATAGCAGAAATAACTTAATTAATAGCTTGATGCTTAATTTATGGCGGTTTTATGTGTTAAACTTTCCACTATGCGACCATTTATTTTGTTTTTGTGTCTTTTATTCACGCCGCCGGCATCACTTTCAGCGCCCCATTTTATTGTTGTCGGTGGGGCCGATAAGCCCGTGGGTGTTTACATGAAACCCTTTACTTATCAGGGCTCAGGCGTCAGCCCTGCGGTTGTTATTGAAAATATACTATTGGCTCGGTTGGCACAATCGGGACTGTTTTACCAGCCGGGACGCTTGCAACCACAAGCCCAATGGAACCTTTACCATTGGCGCTTAGCCGGTGTGCGTTATTTGATTTCTGCAGATATTAACGAAACCGAGCAGGCCATTGATGTTCGTTTAACGGTGACAGACACCTTGGGTACCACGCCAACCTTTGTCTGGGTTGAGTTGAATAAAGATGCCTGGCAACAAGCGACCCGGGTATTTGCCAGGCAATTATTGTATTCACTGTTTTATGCCACCTACACTGACGCCATAGACAGTCAATACTTAGACAATACCGAGCCGGCAGAAACGCGTTATTGGCTGGCTTTGGTGGCGACGCTGAAACAGCATTGGCGTAATCATGAGACACGTGGTGAATGCCGGGTTTCAGTCAGTCAGTTGCCCGGTGGTCAAATCCATAAATATACTATTGAACCTGACTGTGATATTCGTTTAAGTGATGAGGTCGAACAGCTGTTTGCCTCGATAAAGACGTTACCGTATGGTGGCTTGAATGCACCTTTTGTACGATATTTTACCGTGACTTTTATCGCGCAGGGCTGACTGTCACCTGCCAGCCATTATCACGACGACTCACTTCCAGGCCCGCTCGTTTAAAATCAATCAATAAATCTGATTTGTCCGTGAGTGTATCGACATAACCCCAATGGTGGAAAAACCATAAATCAGTATCTCTTTTATGGCGGGTCACGGTGGCCGACCATTGTTCGGATTGGGGCGAAGAATTCGGCCACACCCGCAGCGCCCATAACCGTGGGCCTTGTCGCTTAGTCATCAACAAATGTTCTAACTCGCCTTTATGGACATAAGATAACACCGGCAAATCACCATTTTTATTAACCGCCAGAGCAGTAATAACATTGGCCCAGGTTTTGACCGGTATGGTCTGCCAGCCCTGATCTTGTAAACGAGATTTTAAGGTTTCTAAATCACCTATGATATGGATGTCTAATTGTTGTTTTCCGGTGTTGGCCCAACCGGTGGTGGTACGGTAATCTTGTTGTGCCAGCCATTGCGGCTTTTCTATGTGGCTGCTGCCGGGGAAAAATAACCAGGCGGCAATCGGGGCAGTCAATGTGGTTATGATGAAAATCAGTTTTAACGGTAGCCCCAAAAACTGACGTCGATAACGGGTGCGAAAAGCAATCCCCACGACCATCGCCCAAATAGCGGCCATAATACCTGACAACAAGGCAATGGGCAGTGTTAATTTGAAGAAAAACAGCGTGGCAAATAAGTATAAAGCGGCCAACACTGCGGTCAAAATATATGGCCAGCTGCGCCATTTGATGGGGTAAGCCCCGGCCACTAAAATAGCCCAAAATGAGGACACCGCAATATACCAAAAAGCATGATGCGATGCGATTAAATGCCATTGACCGTGATCAAGGCGACAGATAATAACCGAAAAAAGATAAGCGCTGAATGACAAAATCAGCCAATGACTCAAGGCCAAATGCAAACGTCGATAAACCAACCACGCGGCAATCAATGCGGTCAACAACCACAGCACCAAATCATGCCCTATATACAATAACCATTGCATCAGCGGTAAGGTCCAGGGATTATGGAAGGTGTAGAAAAAGCCTTCACTGGTTTGGTTCCAATCAATTAATAACTGATTGCCCGCCATAAAAACAATGACCAGAACCGTAAAGACAGCCAAAATAAAAGCCATCATGGCCAGTGAGCCGGTTTCCGGTTGTCGCGGATCAACTAATCCGGATGTGAGACGACCTAATTTCGGGTGTTTTTGGCTCCACGCCAAGACCCGACTGAGCCAACGATAAGCCCGTGGCACAAACAATTGATAGTTAAATTGAATTAACCAGAAAATCAGCCAAATCAGGGCCACCAGGACCAAAGTTAAACCGGCCAGTTTAACCGCCACCTTGGCCATGCTTTCAATCGCCGAACCAAACAAAATACCCGGTAGCAAATAAAAGGGTGCCCATAAAACGGATGCCAGTAAACTGATGGCAATATAGCGTTTAACCGGCATGGCCATAATACCGACAATGGCCGGAATAATTGGCCGTACCGGGCCCACAAAGCGACCGATAATAATACTGATGATGCCGTACTTTTTGAAAAACCGTTGGCCGTTATTGATTAAGTTCGGAAAACGGTTTATCGGCCATTTGGTTAATAATTTTTCACGATAAAAATAACCAATCCAATAACTGATGCCGTCACCGGCAAAGCCGCCGAAGGAAGCCCAGAACCAGGCGCTGTAAAAGTCCAGTACGCCGAGGCCGATTAAGGCGCCCAGACTGACTAAAAAAGCCGCCCCCGGGAAGATAATCCCTACCAATAGCAGCGATTCTAAAAG
>CAZLAW010000184.1:0-3604 GCA_964557625.1 uncultured Marinicella sp. | reverse complement strand
TGCCGTCACGCTTCTTTGCTTCGCAAAACCGCATGACTTCATTTTCCTGGCCTAACCGGCTTAGCGGGTCGTGCTGCTAAGCAACACACCGGAGGTGCTTTACCCGGAAAATAATAGGTTCGTTTCCATTGAACACCGGGTTTATCAGCAGAACTGGTTAACTGCACTGACATCTTGATATCCGTACCCTGATGTGGACTTAAGGGATTACCGATAACCTTCGTCAGAAAAGCAAATAACTGACCGGATTTGGAACAGCGCACCTCCTCCATAACACCCTCATAATGAATCGGTTTATCCTCAGTCGGTAAGTGATTAAAACGCTTTTGAACATGAGGATGCAAGCGGTGCCAGTTTTTCCCCAAACTCCATTTAATGGTGTTATGTTTTTGCACAAAATACCCCTAAATTAGACCAAGTATATTACCACATTACTTTAAGTTTAACTTTTAGCTCAACTCAAGCACCTTCGTTTAAATATACAAATCTACTCAAAAATACTATAATGTCTTAATAGTTTAAAAAATCACCCATTAAATCAAAAATCTTTATGGCAACAGTTAACAAAATAAAAACTAAGCTCATTGATAAAATCTTAAATATTAAAAACAAAGACTTTTTGGTAGCGCTTGATAATTTGATTTCTTCAAACACAGCAGATGATGAGATTTTCAGGTTGAAATCAGAACAAAAAGAAATGCTCGAAATGAGCGAATCTGATATTAAAAATGGACGATTGATATCTCAAGAAGCCATGGATAAAAGAAACCTTGAATGGTTAAACGGACTGTAAAACGGACAGTCAAGTGGACCAGAACTGCCGATATCCAATTAGTTGGCATACTTGAATATTGGGTCAAGCGGAATAAATCTAATATTTACTCAAAAAAACTGCTTAAAACGATAACCACAACAACCCAACTAATCGCAGAATCGCCATTCATTTACAAACAAACTGATTTTCAAGGCACCAGAGTAGCCTCATTGGGAAATTTCAGCATTTTTACAAAGTAACCGATGAAGAGATAATAATTACTTCTTTTTGGGATAATCGTCAAGACCCCAAAAAGCTGTTAAAAATTTTGCAGAAAAAATAATTTTTACCACCCAAAAAAATGTATAGCATTCGAGACGATGGTTTATATCGTCAATGGTTAACATTAAAAATCAACCCATAAGAAAGTTTCAAGTTTGGCCCTCTTTAAAGGTATTGAGCAATCAAGTATTTCATTTGTTTATTGCCAATAATCTCAGAAATAGATTTAATAAATGTTGAATTTAAATGTTGATCTGAGTTTTTAGAATCGATGAGCAATGCCAAATGGTGATCTAAATTGTCACCCTTTTTCATCAAGAGTTTATCCAATTCATACCAAAAGGCAGCGCCTTTGAAATAAAACAAACCATAGAATTGCATTTTTTTATTTTGTGTCACCTCCTGATGCGCCTGATAAAGTCCAATTTCTGCATGAGGTATCCGGTCTTTTACTTTTTGCCACTCTTCCACTGGAGTGGATGCCACTTCGCTATGCTGTATCAGTGATTTGAAACCGTAGTAGTGTGCCAGGCTTTCAGACATCCACAGTGGATATGTGTGTGGAGATAACATATGAAAAATTTCATGACCTGAAATCCAAAATAATCGCTCTTGACTGCGTTGGCTGATGCCATCTTTATCAAAAGCATAATTTGAAACAAAAGCTTGGGCACCCGCTGCACCGCCAACAGTTCCCCATTTTTCGTCAATACCCACCCAAGCTAAATCAATTTGAGGTTTAAGGACACTTTTATCTGAAAATAATTCTGCAATATAGCGATATTGTTCCTTTAATTTGTGTTGATTAGATTCATCCGCTAACCCTGCGCCTGTTTTATCCGTAAAAAGACGAAAGCGGATGCCTGCTTGGTTAAACTCAGCAGCCGGTTTTCCCCAAACCATAATCAAGGGTGGCTCATTCGGTTTAGGTAATTTCTGACATTGACGGTTTTTAAGTCCATTCATGTATATGCACATTTGAATGTATGTATAATCTTTGAATCTCGGCACCGCGTTCCATTCAAATAATACCCACCAACCTGCTTGAGAAAATAGATTATTTTGTTCTGAAACATCTGAATCATGGGAATTCGTTGATTTAAATGACACATCCCATGTCAACTGCTTACAGCTTATTGGCTCATCATAAGTTACGGTTTTCGTATCGTTATCATTAACACACTGAATAGGTAAAGATTGATTTGAATGACCGGATTGATTAGGCATAATCCTTGGCAACATTAAAGTAAACATTTTTAAATCAGCTGTTTCAACCACGAATTGGCCTTCTAAAGGTTTACTCATATCAACGTTTAATTGATATGTAATCAATGGCTCTTTGGCTAATCCAAGGCAACCGTAGAATAAACCTAAAAGCAAGACTATCCGGCTTAACATTAATAATTTCATCACTTTAGATACCATAAGTCATTTAATTGTTATCTGAAGGCCAAACACGATGTTTCTTGTAATACCAAATCATGACTGGCAGCTCGATTATAAAATAGGTGATTAGCGTAAACCAAAACCAGTTTGTCGAAAACAGAAGCAAAGAAAACTCAACACCTTGCCCCCAAACCAGACAACCGGATACAATCAAAACAACAGCCGTGGCAATTAAATCATTTCTTATGATTTTCTGTTCATTCGCACCACAAAATCTTGGATAAACCACAAAATAAGCAATAAAAACAATAATTACATTTAATACAATAATGACTAATTCAGGATTTATCATAAGCTATATCTACTTTAATCCCTTAGCTATAAAAATACTAATTACGAATCTGATCAAACAAAAATGAAACTTTAACCTTACTGAAAAACAATAATGTCAAGGACGCTTTTAAACTGCCTTTAGTTAATCTTACATTATTGCATGCATAAATATTTTATTGTCATTTGAATTACTTCATCACATAATCAAATTCATAAAAACACAGACACTTCCAGTTAATGTCCATGCTTCCGGTTAAACCGGCCAGATTATTAAAACCTTAAACAGGAACAGCTTCCAGAAAATTTGTTTCTTGACTTAATTCATTGTTCCGATTTTTTTGTATAAAACCTTTGCATAAATCCGGATCAGTGGAAAAAAAGAGCAAAAATTCCACCAATCAAGACAGTAAACTCAGTCAAATAAACGGCTTAATCGTTTTTTATTCTTGGGCACCCGTGGTGCATTTGGAGTGATTTTTGGAAAATTAAGATGGTTTTACCTCCAAAAAACGTTATGTCATTCCGACTAAGCGTAGCGCATGGAGGAATCTCCTCAATTTTGCGACAAATTTCTACCAATGGGAGATATCTCCACTCGCTCCGCTCGGTCGATATGACAGTATTTTTTTTTATTCGTCCTAAATGCACCACGGGTTCTTGGGCAGTTGTTTCCGAGCCTTGCTCACGCTATGAACCTGCATCCTAAAGACCACTTTTATCGGAAATAACAGTGAATAAAGTCCTAAGAACACACTTTTTTTATCTATCAATGATTAACATCGCATCGCCGTAGCTAAAGAAACGGTATTTTTTCGCGATGGCGTGATGGTAGGCGCTGAGAATGTTTTT
>CAZLAW010000183.1:0-3632 GCA_964557625.1 uncultured Marinicella sp. | reverse complement strand
CTTCTGCTGATTGATCTGATCTGGCTTGGACATCTGGTTGGACGCTGTCTTCAGTCACAGGCATGCCCGGAATAGGCTTCGGCTGCAGAGATTCCTGTCTGGCTTGTTGAATTTCAGGTTGTTGCAGAATTAACCATAAAAAAGGCACAGTTAATAATACCGAAGCCGCGGCCAGCCACGGTTGCAGTCGGCTCTGACGAGTTGGCTGATTGGATTGTTCAGCCTGCGCCAAAATGGCCTCATCAAGGGCTTTCGGCGGTTGGGCTTTTTTACCCTCCTGATAAAGCTGATCAATATTGGGGTCTTTGTGGGTCATAACAGCACCTGTAAGGTGTTTTTGAGTTTCTTCACCGCATACCGGTAACGGCTTTTAATGCGTTCTTTGGGTTGGTCAGTGATATCGGCGATTTGTTGCAGCGTTAAATCACTTTCATGAAACAGCAGGAACACTTCCCGCTGATCCGGCGGTAATTCAGTGACGGCTTGTTGCAGCGCCCTGGCATGACGTTTTTGTTGTAACACCTGTTCGGGCAATGTGTACTCGCCGGATGACTCATTATTATGTTCCGGCAGGGCATCATCATAGGTTTGTTCATAGCGCCGGCCTTGCTTGCGGTAAAAATCAATCAAAAGCCGCCTGGCAATGGTGTAGGCCCAGGTGGTAAATTTTTGCTTGGGATTAAAACTGTCTTTGTGTTGAATAATGCGAAACCACAGATCCTGAAATAGCTCATCTGTTTGCGCCTCGTTGTTGATTGATTTTAAGACAAAGCGATACAGCGGGCCTTTGTGGCGTTCATAGAGAACGGCAAAGGCCCGCTGGGCGTTGTTTTTATTGTTGGCGTAGAGAACCATCAGTTGTTCATTGTTGAGGTTGTCTATCGTTTCACGGTTAACACGCTTAAGCATGGTGTTATTGTAAAACGAAACCAACATCGCGCGCGAAATTTATTGCTTCGACAGCGATTGCGCCAGGGACACCAGCTGCACAAATTCACCGCGATAACCGAAGGCATCCCGGCCTTTGTGTTGGTTGGCTAAATCACGCACATCATCATATCCGAAGTCTTTCAGATACGTGCCACCACGCAGCTGTTGGCCAAAGGCGGCCACAGCAGCCGAAAACCCAAAGGCATCACTGACCTGCGATAAGTCTTTAATCTGCTTTTTCTCAATCGGCCAGGTGAGTAATTGACTGCTGTCGCTGTCAGGTTTCTTGTAACGGATTTTCAAAAAGGCCAGTTCTTTGCCGTGCTGTTTTGTGTCATCTGTTTTTTGATAGCGGGATTCCGGTAACCAGCCTTTATTGCCGGTCAGGACAATTTCATAAATCGCCGTCACCGTATGACCGGCACCAATGTCACCGGCATCGACTTTGTCATTATCAAAATCTTCTTCATTCAACTGGCGGTTTTCATATCCAATTAAACGGTACTCAGACACGGTGTTGGGGTTAAATTCAATTTGAATTTTAACGTCTTTGGCGATGGTCAGCAGGGTGCCGTTCATTTGTTCCACCAGCACTTTATTGGCTTCTTTAATGGTGTCGATATAGGCATAGTTGCCATTGCCGACATCGGCCAGTTGCTCCATCAGATGGTCATTGTAATTACCGGTACCAAAACCCAGTGTGGTTAAGGAAACGCCTTGTTCGCGTTTTTTCTCCACCAGTTCTTTCAGGGCTTCGAAATTGGTGGTGCCGACATTAAAGTCACCATCGGTGGCCAGTAAAATACGATTAATACCGTCTTTAATAAAGCTTTGTTCTGCCAGTTGATAAGCCAGATGAATACCGTCTGATCCGTGGGTGGAGCCACCCGCGGTTAACTGATCTAAAGCAGCGGCAATTTTGCCCTGGTTATTGCCCGGTGTGGGTTCCAGAACCGTACCGGCCGCACCGGCATACACGGCAATCGACACGCGATCATCAGAATTTAACTGGCGTGATAAGAGTTTTAAAGCCGATTTCAACAGGCCAATTTTATCCGGGCTGTTCATCGAGCCTGAAACATCCAGTAAAAACACCAGATTGGCCGCCGGACGATTTTTGACTGGCACTTCATAGCCTTTTAAGCCAATGTGTAATAAATGTGCGTCTTTATTCCAGGGCGAAGGTGCCAGCTCGATGTGCGAGGCAAAAGGTGTGTCGAGATTATCCGGCGCGTCATAGTCATAACTGAAATAGTTGATCAGCTCTTCGGTACGCACCGCATCTTTACGCGGTAATTGTCCGCTGTTTAAAAACCGGCGCATATTGGCATAACTGCCGGTATCGACATCAATAGAAAAGGTTGAAACCGGTTGCTTCAACACCGATTGCACACTCATATCATCAAACTGATGATAATTTTCCCGGTCTTTCGGCGGCATAGGCCGCGGTGAGGGCATGGGCATACCGACGGCATAGTCAGCTCGACTGATGCGAGACCCGGTCACCATAATTTTACCGTGTTCTTGCAGGCTGTCCTGGGATTCCTGTTCTTTTTTCTCAACCACAACCGGAGGTTGGCTGGAATCAACTTCCGTCGCAACTGATTTTTGCTTTTCAGCAGGTTCAAGTTGCTGCCCGGCACAGGCGGTGAGCAAGGCCAAAAATAAAATAAGTAAGAGGTGTTTCATAGCGATTCTCAATTGTTAAGTACCCCTATATACGTGTGAGAATCTCAACGGGGTTAATTATTTCCCAGCACCCAATAAAAATCTTACAATACTTCATTACAAATCCTTGCTAATCACCAGTTCAGATACTCGATGTTCATAAAGGGTGCTGGATAAATTTTCTTTCTTCATTTGTTAAACGAGAAAAATATGAATTTAAAGTTCAATTCTCGTTTAACTTGCTGAACACACCCCTTAGTCCCCTCTCAAGAGGGGAGACAGTCCTTTCTAATTTTGAGTGTGTTGAAGAAATAGCGAACAAACCCATTCCCCTCTTGAGAGGGGTGCAGGGGTGTGTTCGGTCAGTTAAATCACTGCATAATTAAGGCATATGAATATGCTTAATCAATATGATGACTAATCATCTGGCCCATATGATTATAAGGTAATCACGCAGTTTGATTGATAAACAAAAACAGTGTTTACCACAAAAAAAAGCCCGTCTGATTGAGACGGGCTTTTAGTGGGCAAGTCCAGCACCCTTTTTGCACATGAGTTATTGGGATTTATCCACAACATTGGTATGTAGAGCAGTTTTTTTAACTCTAAACTGGGTGCTGGGTAAGTGTCGCTATTTAATTATTGTTCGCTTGCATTTTTTATCGACAAAGCTTGCGCCACGGCATTGATGGTCGCGGCGATTCGGATTGAGGATTGAATGCCTTCTTTGCTGATGCCGTGCTTGGCGATAACGCCGACGTGGGAGTCGATGCACATGCCGCAACCTTCAATGGCGGAAACCGCCAGGCTAATCAGTTCAAAATCGACTTTTTCAATACCGGGTCGCGCCATGACATTCATGCGCAGTTTGGCCGGTAATGAAGCGTAACTGTCATCACTGCATAAATGCGTAAAACGATAGTAAATATTGTTCATCGCCATAATTGTGGTGGCGGCTTTAACCGCTTCCACGTCTTCATCACTGAGCACATCAGCAACTTCAGCGGCAATGCTTTGAATGACCACCTTGTCTT
>CAZLAW010000182.1:0-3633 GCA_964557625.1 uncultured Marinicella sp. | reverse complement strand
GTGCATCGGCACTTCCATCAAAAGCACACGGGCATCTTGTTCGGCTTCCATTGTGAAGCTTTGGGTGTCTTCAATACCTAAGCCATCACGCGTATTCAAGGTATGTCCGTTTATTCTTACCCGGCCATCAATAACAAACACATAAACACCATTATTTGCATCATGTAGCTGATAACTTTTGCTTATACCCTGATCAAAATCACCCATACTAAACCAGGCATTTTGATGAATCCAGACACCGGCATCATATGAATGGGGTGATAATACCTGATTAAATTCATTGGGCTGCATCATATCAGCCAAGCGCAACTGTTGATAACGCGGTTTAACGTTCATTTGATTAGGAATCACCCAGATTTGTATAAATTTCACCGGTTGATGGGCATCACCATTCATTTCACTGTGGGTGATGCCGGTACCGGCAGACATCACCTGGATTTCACCGGCTTCAATGATGCCCTGGTTGCCCATGTCATCGCCATGTCGGAGTTTCCCCGACAAGGGAATGCTGATGATTTCCATATCGCGGTGCGGGTGCTTGCCAAAGCCCTGACCACCAATCACATAATCATCGTTAATCACGCGCAGGGCACCAAAGCCCATACGCTCAGGATTGTAATAACTGGCAAAGCTAAAGGTGTGTTTACTCTTCAGCCAGCCGTGGTCGGCGTGACCACGGGAATCGGCTGCATGATAAATGGTTTTCATATGAACTCCTATGCTTATTGACTGATCTTAGACTGACGATTATCCAGCGCATAAGCACCGGCACCGTGCGCCACAATCATCAAAAAACCACCGGCGATGGCAATGTTTTTCATAAACATATTCAGTTGTGTTTGATCGCCCAAGTCGGCATGAAATAAAATCGCGGAAACAACGCTAAAACCGGCCATTAAAAACGCCACTAAACGCGCTTTATAGCCAATCACGATGGCGATGCCGCCGAGGACTTCAAGGATAATCACCAGCGGTAACATGACACCGGGTACACCCATGGCTTCGATGTAGCCTTGAGTGCCGGCATAGTTGGTTATTTTACCCAAGCCTGACATAATAAAAATAGCCGCTAAAAAAATACGGCCAACAGGTGCACTAAAATTTTGTAATGTGTTCATGGTATCCTCCATATAGTTAATTAATATCGCCATTTTAGTTGTTGACTAAAAAAGGATAAACAGCAATAATCACAAAATACAGTTCACATATTCAGAACAATCAGAGGTGAGTTTAATGGGACAATTAGAAGATATGGCGATGTTTGTGCGAATTGTCGATGCCGGCAGCATCACCAAAGCCGCGGAACAGCTGAACACCGCCAAGTCAGCGGTCAGTCGACGCTTAAAAGAGTTAGAAACTCACTTGGGCAGTCAGTTAATCAGCCGTACCACGCGTCAATCGAATCTAACAGAAGCGGGCGAGCTGTATTACGAGCGGGCCAACAGTATTCTGAACAAAGTGGATGCTTTGAATGAACAGATCAGCGGTTCACCAACACATATTGAAGGCACACTTAAAATGACCGCACCCTTATCTTTTGGTCTGTTGCATTTAAGCGATGCCATCCATGAGTTTGCCGGTAAACACCCTGATTTGAATTTTGAACTGGATTTTTCTGACCGACATGTTGACTTGGTCGAAAAAGGCTATGAATTGGCCATACGAATTCGTGAATTACAAGACTCCAGCTATCAGGCCAGACGTTTGGCCTTGATTCGTTTTGTCTTGTGTGCCAGTCCGGACTATTTTAAGAGCACGAATACACCCGAAAAGCCGGAAGATTTAAGGTCGCATAAATTTTTACAGTATGGTTTAAGTAAGGATAGCACCCTCAATTTAACAGATAAACAAGGCCATAAGCACCGCATTACATTGCAAGCCAAAATAAAAGCCACCAATGGTGATTTTCTGGTCGATATGGCCGCCAAAGGTCATGGCCTGATCTATATTCCAACCTTTATTGCCTCTGAAAAATTAGCCAGCGGTGAATTGGTGTGTGTGCTTAAAGATTATCAATTGCCCACCTTAAATGCCTATGCCGTCTATCCAAAAAATCGTTTTTTATCACAGCGCTGTCGGCATTTAATTGATTTTTTGGCTCAGCGTTTTGGCGATCAGCCCTACTGGGATCAGGATTTTTAATTGTTATTAGTGGGTTGAAAAAATATGCTATATTACGCTCATCTTATCGACGTTTACTATTAATACCGGAGGCAATTAATGGCATTAACAGACAACACCGAGCATTATGGGATAGTATCCAAGGTCTTTCATTGGGGTATTGCGTTATTACTATTATGGCAATTTTTAAGTGCCAGTGCTCATTTCTTTTTTGAAGACACCGCCATTGAAGCCTTCTTTTGGCCCACACATAAACCTTTGGGGGTGATATTACTGATGTTAATGGTGTTGCGTTTAATCTGGTATTTAATTAACCGGGCAAATCGGCCACAGTCAGTGAGCCCGCTTGCCAAGCTGGGGCATATAACCATGTACCTGTTAATAACGGTTATACCCATTGTGGCACTGCTAAGACAGTATGGCTCAGGCCGCACGTTTGAATTATTCGGGGTAACGATATTCCCGGGGTTTGAAGGTGAAAAAATTCAGTGGATGCTTGATTTAGGCAGTGACTTTCATGGCGAACTCGGCTGGGTTCTGTTGTTACTTATCATCGGCCATATTTTCATGACCTATGTTCACCAAAAATCGCCCACCAAACAAAATGTGTTATCACGCATGTGGAAGTAACCCGTTCATATTGTTATAAGAAAACTCAGAGGAGATTGTAATGCCCTTAAAAGCACCTGTCGGTTTAGTCTTATCCGGAGGCGGATTTCTCGGTGTGGCCCATATTGGTGCCATTAAAGCCTTAGAGGAAATGGATATCCATCCCACCACAGTATCAGGCACCAGTGCCGGTGCTCTGGTGGCTTCTTTGTATGCCGCGGGTTATTCCTGGCAAGACATACTGACTTTTTTTAAGGAACTGGATTTATTTTCATTTAAAAAATACACCCTGTTAAAACCGGGCATGATTGATACCGATAAATTTTATGATGACTTCAAAGAATATTTTCCCGATGATAGTTTTTCAGCTTTAAAGAAACGCCTGTTTATTGTCGCCACCAATATGATTACAGGACAGGCTCGGATTTTTTATGAAGGTCCTTTAATTAAGCCTTTGTTGGCTTCGGGTGCTTTTCCGGGGATTATGACGCCGGTTGAAATTGATGGTGTGCTGTATAGCGATGGTGGTATCACCAATAATTTCCCGACAGAACCCTTATCGATTTATTGCGAGCAATCCGTGGGTGTGTTTGTCAGTCCTTTGGAATCGGCCAATCATGACAGCCTCAATTCGACCATGGCCGTGACCCAACGCGCCTTTACCATTTTAAGGGCTCAAGCCTCGATCAGGAAGTTTTCCGACTGTGATGTGGTGGTTGCACCCGTGGCCTTACGAAAATACAGTTTTTTGAAAAAAGACTCGGCTGACGAGATATTCGATTTAGGCTATCAGGAAACTTTGCAAAAGTTAAAAAAACTTGATCAAGATAAAAATCCGAAAACAGTTTAAGGTGTGTTCTTGGGACTTCATTCACTTTTGTTCCCGACAAAAGTGAAAGCGGC
>CAZLAW010000181.1:0-3643 GCA_964557625.1 uncultured Marinicella sp. | reverse complement strand
CATTTTAAAGTTAAAGTATAAATGATAAAGTTACACAGTTCTTTTTACACACCCTTAAAACTCCCCGTTCGTCATCCTCGTGCTTGGTCACTTCCGCATCCTTGCTTGCGTGACAGACTTACGTCCTGTAAGCCACACGAGGATCTCATAAAGTACATTATGATGCATGTTATTTAACCAATAATCTCATCCCAGAGATCACGCCATTCCGGGTTGTTTTTCTCGATTAGGGCTATTTTCCATTCGCGCAGCCAATACTTTATATTCTTCTCACGCTGTATTGCCTGGTTCATGTCTTCATACAATTCATAATGAACCAGGTGAGTGCCGTTGTATTTATCTGTAAAACCTTTCACCACATGTGATTTATGTTGATGAACACGTTTAATTAATTGACTGGTTACACAGGTATACAAAGTGCCGTGAGGCTTGTTGGTTACAATGTATACAGCGGGTTGTTTCATAAAACAATTTTATCACATCACGTTAGCTCTGGGAGATTCTCGGGTCAAGCCCGAGAATGACTATGTTTTTTTGTATTAGCCTCCAACTTTGTCATCCTCGTGCTTTGACACGAGGATCTCAGTCAGTACGTAAGAGTCATGAGATTCTCGGGTCACCAACAGTAGGGACCCTTAGGACATCCCGAGAATGACAAAAAAATAATGTTCACATTGCCACCTGGAAATTCAGGCTGGCTTGTTGGGCGCTTTGGTCGATGACGCGGAGTTGATAGTGGCCGGGGGTGAGGTTGTCGAGTTGCACGGTGCTTTGGTGGTTACTGATCAGTTGGTCGTTGAGGAACCAGTAATGCTGGCCGGTGGAGCCGGCGACGGTGAGTTCGATGCTCGGTAGTTGCCGGCTGCCGGCTTCGGGATAAAGTGTGGCATCGGGGTGGATGCCGACAATTTCCAGGCGGTTTTGGTTGTGCCAAAGCTGACAGTCTTCGGCAAAGTCCGGCAATAACTGTTCACGGTGCCAGCGTGGCGGTAACCAAGGTTCCAGTACTGCCGGCCAAACGGTGATTTGTTGCTGTTGAGTTTTACCACGATAACACTGCGGTGTAACGCGCTCACCCTGCTCATTAAGTGTTACGGTTAAACGGGGTTTTTGCAGTGGGTTAATCAGGCCGTCATGGCGGGTTGGCGGGGTCATGTTATTGAGCGTATAGGCCTGTTTTTTACGGTGGCAATCGCCCGGCTTTTGTAGGTTTATGGCGGTGCCCAGGGGCCAGCAGATGGTGGCTAACTGAACGCTGGGTGGCGGCGGATTGGTTTCAGTGTTTTTAGGCAGCATACCATGGACTTGGCGCAGTAAGGGCACGGCAGCCAAACGTCCGGTGTTATCGGATACAAAAGCACCATCCGGCCGGCCGACCCAGACACCAATGGTATACGCGCTATTAACGCCAATCGCCCAGGCATCGCGGCCACCGTAGCTGGTGCCGGTCTTAAAGGCCAAATCCCGGCTGCCGGTTAAATCATCATGATAGAGGCGTTTTTCAAGGTGCCCCTGCGACAGAATATCTTGCACAATCCAGGCAGCGCCGGCACTTAATAAGGGTCGTTCCACCAGCTGTTGTTCGGGCAGGTAACGTAAAAAACCGGCTTGTCCTTGACGGCCCAAAGCACTGAACAGCTGCATTAATTCCGCCATATTGACACCGCCACCGCCTAAGGCCATGGACAGATTGGGTTGCGCCCGGCCGGGTAGTTTTAAATTCAATCCGGCGTTGCGCATGGCGGCATAAAAGGGTTCGGGACCGATGGCATCGAGTAATTGCACCGCCGGCATATTCAAAGATCGCAACAAGGCTTCAGAAGCGCTCACCGGCCCGCTGAAATACTCGGAGAAATTATGCGGCCGATAGCCGTCATACGAAGTCGGCACATCAAATAATAAAGATTGCGAATGGATTAAACCCTGATCTAAGGCCAGGCCATAAATAAAGGGTTTTAAGGTGGAGCCCGGTGAGCGCACCGCCTGAATCATATCGACCTGCCCGGCCCGACTGTCACTGAAAAAATCGGCACTGCCCAGATAGGCGGTCACTGCCATGGTTTCATTGTCCACCACCATCACCGCCACCGACATGGCCTCGCCACTGTTTTCCGCGTAGTCTTTGGCCAGCCATTCCAGTTCGGTTTGTAAATCACGGTCGATGGTGGTTTGAATTAGGGCACGATCGGGGTATTGACCGCGTAATTCACGCGCCAATAAAGCGGCGGTCATCGGTTGGGTTTTATACTGCGCATAGACCGGTTCCTGCCGGGCTTCCTGAACGATTTGTTGGGACCAGACTTTATAGACCGCCAGCCGGTTCAGAACTTTATCTCGGGCTTGTTGGGCACGTTCCGGATAACGGTCAGGCCGATACAGACTCGGTGCCTGCGGCATCACCGCCAGTAACGCCGCTTCGGCATGGTTTAATTGGGCCGCCGGTTTGCCCAGATAGGCATGGGCGGCGGCTTCAACACCTTCCAAAGGCCCGCCAAAGGGGGCGTAATTGAGATAATAATTGAGTATCTCGGTTTTACTGAAATGCCATTCCAGCTGTAAGGCTCGGAACATTTGCCCGACTTTACCACGCAGGGTTTTGTCGTGGTTTTGCATAATTCTGGCCACTTGCATGGTCAGGGTCGAGGCACCGGAGACATAGTGGCCTTCTTTTAATCGCTGCCAGGCGGCACGAACAATAGAAAATGGATTAATGCCAAAGTGCCTGTAAAAATAGCGGTCTTCGTAGTTAATTAAGGCTTCAATGTACAAGGGCGAGACTTGATTGACCGTGGTTGGATAGCGCCAGACGCCATTGTCATCGGCAAAGGCGCGTAACGGTAAACCGTCTTTATCCACCACCACCTGAGCAAAATGCCGTTGCTCAAAGGATTCCACCGGCAAGGGCCAGATGCGATCCAGTATTATAAACACCAGCCATAACGACACTAAAAACAACAATAGCAGCCACAAGGGTTTTTTAAGCCGCTGACTGATGTTGTTATTGGATTGTGTGGTCATATTATCGGGCCTTAACCGTTAACCGGGCATCGGTGTCCGATAAACCCCGGATTTCAGGCCGGTACATGTCTTCCACCAGCGCCTGGGGTACGGTGTATGTGCCCGGTGTCACCGCCCGCACTAAATACACCAGATGAGTGGTCTGATAAGACGACAAGGTAAAGGCCGCCACATAACGGTCATCACGGTACTCTTCATGCTTAAGCCGATTATTTTCATTCCATTGTTTCGGTGTTTTACCGTCAATTTGAATGTCATCGAGGCTCATGGCATGGTCGAGCGCCTGATTTTCGGGTTCGAATCCGGCCGGCAGTAAGTCCACCAATAAGGCATCGGGCAGATAGCCGATGGATTGATCGAGGCTGGCGCTGATTTTAACAATCACCAAATCACCGCTGCTAACGGTCGATAAGTCCAGGACCTTACCCGCCAGATCATAATACTGCTTATCAACGATCACCCCTTCGGATAAATCCATGGGTTTATTCGGGTAGCCCTGATAAATCCAATCCACATACAAGGCTTCATTGCCGGTGTTTTCAATTTTTATATCGGTTTTGGCATCGCCCTCGACATAGACATTGACCAGATCCTGCTGACGCTGAATGGGGGTGGTTTCACCGGC
>CAZLAW010000180.1:0-3648 GCA_964557625.1 uncultured Marinicella sp. | reverse complement strand
AGCATAATCTTCCACCTGCTGCCAGACGTGGAACAGGTTGCCGGACAGGATTTTCTCGATGTCCTGTTCTGAGTAGCCGCGTTTTAACAGACCAGCAATTAAATTCGGATAGGCCGCGACGTCTTTTAGACCGGTGGGTAAGGAATCACCGACACCATCATAATCAGAACCGATACCCACATGGTCAATGCCCACCAGTTTTACCACATGATCAAAGTGATCTAAAACGGTATCTAAGGTGGCGAATTCAAAAGGATTTTTTTCTCGATAGTTTTTGGTGAAAGCTTTGGCTTCTTCACTTTCGGCCTTGACACCGTTCTCTGCTAAGAATTGAGCTGCAGCCTCTTTATACGCATCATAACTGTCTATTGATTTCTGAGAAACAAAGGTTGAACCAAAGTTGATAAAAATGACGCCGCCCTGGTCAGCCAGAGATTGAATCATCTCATCACTCATATTGCGTTCAAAACCGGGCGTAAAATGCCGCGCCGATGAGTGGGTAGCAATCACCGGCACTTCACTGATATCAATCACCTGCTCAAAAGCCTGATCAGAAATATGCGAAACATCAACCATCATGCCGATGTTGTTCATGGCAGTAACTAACTGTTTACCAAAGTCAGTTAAACCCTGGGCCGGCCGTTTGTCATCATAAGAGGAATCAGAAATGTGGTTACTGAGCGAATGTGACAAAGTAATGTAACGAATACCACGATCATAAAAATGCTTTAAATTATCCAGATTGCCGGCAATCGGTGAACCATTTTCCATACCCATCGGTAAAGAAATCAGGCCTTTTTTAAAGTTGGCTTTAATCTCGCCGGGTGACGTCGCCAAAGCGAATTTATCCGGTGATTGATCGACCATTTTCTCAACACCATCTATTAGTTCATTGGCCACCGCTGTGCTATCACCACCGTCTGCTTCAATACTGGCGGGAATATAAATCGACATAAACGGCGCATCCAAACCACCTTTTTTGGCGCGAGGATAATCAAAATCACCGCTCTCGGTGGCTTGACTGACGTCTTCATACTGCTCTTTTAACCGATAAGGCACATCGACATGCAAATCAGCGATAATGTATTTTTTGCTGATGGCTTCCGCCTGTTCTTGGACATCCGTTTCGGCGTGAATAAACAGCGAGACAGATAATAAGCAAATAACTAAGCATATCTTGAGTTTTAGATTCATGGTTAATAATTTTTAAGAAAGTGTTGAGATTGTACACCACTGAAATTGAAATATCTGTGATTTAAACGGGTGCTTCTTAAAGACATACACGTTAATAATTGTTTAATAAATGAAACCAGTAATCTTAAGAGAGTAATTCGTATAAACTGACTATCTCCAAGCTGATTTCTTTATCCAACCATTGTTTTGCGCTGTATATTATCAAGGCAACACTAATTAACCGAAACCCAAAAAGCCAAAATAATATAGCCGATGGCACCCAATATATGGACCCTGTACATAATCGGGTTTTTATCGCGGTTATAAACGGAATACTGACCAATCGCATAACCCGTTCTATAAACAGTCAAGGCATAGTAAGCGACAAACGGTATGGAAACCGGGAATAACCAAGAAAATATGCCTTCGACAAAAAAGCTTAAACCCAACAACAAAAGAACTGCAAATAACAATAAATGCTGGGCGAATTGCACAGGCTCGGCTTCTGGCGGAATCTCTTTCACTGAAAACATCGACTCTTTTTTGCTTACGTTCTCATCTTTTGCTTTCTGAGCCATAAGCCAATCGGCATAATCCTTGCCACATCGATAACATCGCCAATTGTGGCTCTCTCGGAAATCGGATGCTTCGAATTCACAAAATGGACATGGTGTGCTCATAGAATCTCCATCACTTAATCTTAGCAGGCTCAATAGGACAAACACAATTCATTCCCAAATGCCTACTCACTGTTTTCCTCGTATATCGTTTGAATTAACCGGCGCCACTACCGGGATCGCCCGGCTTTGCCGTACGGGGGCTTGCCGGCGTCCGGTTGAACCCTTTGTTAGGGATGATGCACTCGGCTACGTCAAACCGTGCGGCGAGTAATGATATGAATATCACAGAAAGGCCTAGTGCGAAAGCGTAGTCATATATACCAAAGATAGAGTTAATGGTCGCGTCATATACTAGTGCCGCCATAACCGCGACAAATGATGCGACTGCAACAATCAGAACCCACAGGGGCCCTCCGAACTTTAATACGAACTCATCTTTGCAAGCAGCACACTCAAAAACCGATCGAGATATGCCATACCACCTATCAGTGGTTGGAATAGTGCGTCTTGAGCACTCTTGAAGTTTTACGTTCGCGTTGCACCAAGGGCAGGTTTTCTTCACTTCTCACTCTCTAACAACTTATTAAATACACATTTTAATCCAGATTTAGGCCTTAAATCACCTATTCAGGGCTTTTTTAAGTCTTTTCAGCAGTAAAGCCCCATGTTAATGCGTATTTATTTAAATTATTCGAAATTTAAACGCACAAATACTTAATTATCCGGTTTTATTGTGTTGATAGCTTATTATTATTTCTATCTATTTATGTACAAATACAAAACTTATACTCATTATCAGCAAAATTAGAGTCATAACACCAAGAATTGACGTGGTGTTCACAGATATTGGATCAGGCATACCCCGAACCTCAAACGTTAATTCATTAACAAAATACGTAGAATAATCAGCCGACATTGGTGGAAAAGCAGCAGGACTTTCAACACGGTAAAACTCATAGGTATAAATCCCTTCACTTAAGCCATTAATTTGACCAGCCACAAACTCACCTGTAATGCTCATTGGAGGAGAGTAATCGAGGACAGTCACTCCATTATAGTCATTTTCGTACAAGCCATCAGAATATTGCTACAGATATTTGAGATTTACCCCCTCAAAATAGTGTTTTTACTTGGAGAATTGTATGACCGTAGCAAGAAGTCAGCAAATTTGTGTTGAAGATACGCCTTATTATCACATCGTTTCAAGATGCGTTCGCCGGGCCTTTTTGTGTGGCGAAGATGCCTTAACTGGTGAGTCATTTGAACACCGCCGACAGTGGCTAATTGACCGAATCAAAAAGGTCACTTCAATATTCGCCATTGATGTCTGCTCTTATGCAATTATGAACAATCATTTCCACCTTGTGCTTAAGATTGGCGCTAATGATAATTGGACTGATAAACAAGTGCTTATAACCTGGCAAACTTTATATTCTCTACCTGTGATATGTCAGCGTTATTTACAAGGTGATGAATTAGATGATTCATCAGTTCGCCTTGTACAAAAATATGCCAACGAGTATCGAATTCGTTTATGTTCAATATCTTGGTTCATGAAAGCCATTAATGAACACATAGCCAGGATGGCAAATGAAGAAGATCAGTGTACCGGCCATTTCTGGGAATCTCGGTTCAAAAGCCAAGCATTACTGGATGAACGGGCATTATTGACTTGTATGGCGTATGTTGATTTAAATCCGATTAGAGCGTGTATGGCAATGTCATTAAGTGATTCAGAGTACACATCAATTAAAGAACGAATTGAGTCTAAATCAACTGACCTTTTACCATTCGGAAAGGGTGACAATGACCTGCCCTATTACCTCTCAAGTTACATCGATATGGTCGATGAAAC
>CAZLAW010000179.1:0-3678 GCA_964557625.1 uncultured Marinicella sp. | reverse complement strand
CTTCATTTACCTGGCCTAACCGGCTCGGCGGGTCGTGCTGCTCAGCAGCACTCCAAAGCTGTTCTCACATAAAGCGAGGCACTTTAAGTTATTGATTTAGCGTTATTTTAACATCTCATTTACACTATATTTATTCACAGTTCGTTATAATTTTCTTTAATTCAAACTGAGGAAAAAATAAAATGAATTGGGATATTATTGAAGGTAAATGGAGCCAGTTTAAGGGCGAAGCACAAGTTAAGTGGGGTAAACTCACTGATGACGATTTAGATGTGATAGCCGGAAAGCAAGAAAAATTAGTCGGTCGTCTACAAGAGCGTTATGGCTATAATAAAGAAAAAGCCGAGCAAGCCGTTGAAGAATGGCAGTCACATCTCAACCAATAATGTGATGGCTTTTGGACTGAGGATAATCCATAATTAACCCGTGGTGCATTTGGAATGATTTTTGGAAAATTAAGATGGTTTTGCCTCCAAAAAAACGGTATGTCATTCCGACTAAGCGTAGCGCATGGAGGAATCTCCTCAATTTTGCGACAAATTGCTACCATTGGGAGATATCTCCACTCGCTCCGCTCGGTCGATATGACAGTATTTGTTTTTATTCGTCCTAAATGCACCACGAGTATAATTAGTTTAATCCCTCGCTCGATTCGTGAGCTAACAATGCAATTCACTCCCTACCACAAATCGAGCGAGGTTCTATTTAATTTATTAAAGAGAGGACTTATGAACATTAAATCAATTACCTTAAGTGCCTTGTTGGTGTTGCTGTCGATGCCGGTTCTGGCCGACAGAGACGCCGCCAATAAGGCCATCAGCCAAGCCGAAGTGCTGATAGAATCCGCTGAACGTTCCAACGGCATGCAATATGCTGTCTATTTGATGAAGTCAGCACGAGACAATCTCAACCAAGCCAAAATTGACCTGGATAATCGTGACTGGACCAAAGCTGAAATCGCGGCCAAAAAATCACAGCGTGACGCTGAAGTGGCTGCCGCCAAAGCCGATGCCATGAAAGCCGAGAAAGCCTATACCGATTTACGCCAGTCGGTGGATTTATTGCGCAATGAATTACAACGTAAACGGAGTGGACAATGAAACAGAATTTAAACTACATGATAAAAATTTCATTGGTGTTGAGCTTAATGGCACTATTAGCATCATGTGCATCGACACCGGAGCCTGACCCACGGGTGGAAACCTTACAAAACCGCATGTCGGATTTGTTGGCCAATCCTGAATTGGCGTCACGTGGCGGCCAAGAATTGTCCCGGGCGCAAAGTGCATTAAAAACTGTGCAAAATCGTCCCGATAGAATGGATGATCAGGCATATGAATATGCCATTTATGCCACCGACAGACTGATTGAATTGGCTAAATACAGTGCGCAAGAACGTTATTATAATGATGAGCGCAAAGCATTGGCTGATGAACAAAGTCGCTTAGTTCTGGAAGCCAGAACTCTTGAAGCTGAGATGGCAGAAAGTCGGGCCGAGCGCGCTAAGCAAAGCGCCATGATGGCCGAACAGCAACGGGCACAAGCCATGGCTGAAGCACAAGAGGCGCAACAAATGCGTGATGCGGCGATGCAAGCTAAAGCCGAAGCTGAACGCCTTAAAAAAGAAGCACAATTAGCTGCTGAATCTGCCATGAGTGAAGCTGAAAAAGCCAAAGCCCGGGCGGAAGCAGAAGCCGCCAGAGCCGAAGCTGCACAAGCCGAAGCCGCTGCAGCCAAAGCCGCCATGAACAGTTTGCAAAACCAATTATCAGAATTGAAAGCTAAACAAACTGATCGTGGTTTGGTGATTACCTTAGGTGATGTGCTGTTTGCCTTTAATAAATCTGACCTTAAACCCGGATCGGCACGTAATTTAGAACCTTTGGTGAAAGCCCTCAAAGACAATCCCAACCAACAAGTGATTGTGGAAGGTCACACTGACAACATTGGCAGTAAAGAATACAACTTAAAACTGTCTGAAGAACGTGCAGAGTCAGTCAAAGAATATTTAACCGACAATAGTATTGAGGCTGATCGTATTGAAACCGAAGGCCTGGGTTTTGCGTTTCCGGTGGCCAGCAATGATACTGCTGAAGGCCGTCAACGAAACAGACGGGTAGAAATTATTTTACCGGATATTGAACCTGAGGATATTGAATAATAAAAATAATTTTAACGACTTAACATTAAGCCGGCTGTGGTTAAAAACGGCCGGTTTTTTTATGGCCGACGCAGTCTCATGGTTTCTGTTAAAATGCTCTTTTTTTGTGCTTTAATTCTATGAAAATTCATATTCTCGGTATTGGTGGCACCTTTATGGGTGGCCTGGCAGCGATTGCACGTCAACTGGGTCATGAGGTATCCGGTAGCGATCAAAAAATGTATCCGCCGATGAGCACACAATTAGAACAGCTGGCAATACCCGTGCATGAAGGTTATGAAACCACACCGTTACATAATGACCCGGATTTGGTGTTGGTTGGCAATGTTATGAGTCGCGGTATGAAAGCGGTTGAATATATGCTCAATCACGGTCTGAATTATGAATCAGGTCCGGCGTGGTTAGGTCAGGAAGTATTGAAAAATAAACAAGTTTATGCAGTCGCCGGCACCCACGGCAAAACCACCACCGCCTCAATGCTGGCCTGGATATTAACTGACCAGGGCCTTGACCCGGGGTTTTTAATCGGTGGTGTCAGTCCCCATTTTGATTCATCCGCCAGGCTCACTGACAGTCAACACTTTGTGATTGAGGCCGATGAATATGACAGTGCTTTTTTTGATAAGCGGGCGAAATTTGTGCATTACCACAGCGATGTGGTTATTTTAAATAACCTGGAATATGACCATGCCGATATTTATCCTGATTTAACCGCAATTCAGAAGCAGTTTCATCATCTGGTCCGAACGGTGCCGGGAAACGGCGAAATTATTGTTAATGCCGATGACCCACACTTAAAGACCGTTTTGGATATGGGCTGTTGGACGGATTTGGTCAGTTTTGGCAGTGGACCCCATGCCGATTTCTGGGTTATGCCACTGGGTGATAACCCGAGTCATTTCAGCATCCAAAACAGCACCGATCAATTGGCCGAAGTACGCTGGGATGTTTCGGGTAAACATAATCAACTCAATGCGCTGGCGGCCATATTAGCTTCCACCCGTGCCGGTGTCTCGATTTCTGCAGCGGCGGATTCATTGTGCCGTTATGAAAATGTCAAACGCCGTATGGAATTGGTGGGTGAGCCGCATGGCGTTCGGGTGTTTGATGACTTTGCTCATCACCCAACTGCCATCGAAACCACATTGGCCGGTCGTCTGCCCCATGTTCGTGGTCGTTTAATTGCGGTGGTGGAACCGCGCAGTAGCTCAATGCGTGCCGGTGTTCATGCCCGTCAATTACCGAAATCAGTGGCTGCCGCCGACCATGCTTTTGTGATGGTTTATCCCGATATGCAATGGGATGAATTGGTGCTGGAAAAATTGAAGCAAAAAGCCACCATTATTGATTCTGTGGATACTTTGATTGAGCAAGTCGCTGCTTGGGTCGCCCCCGGTGATGAAGTTATTTGTATGAGTAACGGTGGATTTGATAATGCCCCACGCCGAATTGCTGCAGCCATTGGCCGGAAACAATTGGGGCAATTAAATCAACTGAGACCTCTGCATAAGTCTGGA
>CAZLAW010000178.1:0-3722 GCA_964557625.1 uncultured Marinicella sp. | reverse complement strand
CCGTGTTTAATGGCGTTTTCCACCAACAGCTGAATACTCATAGGCGGTATTTGTGCGGTTTCTGCGCCGTCAGCAACCGATATTTTGTACTGTAATCGTTGTTCAAAATGAATGTCTTCTAAAGACAGATAATTTCGCACATGTGTGAGTTCTTCCTGCACAGTGACTTGCGCCTGTTCACTAAAGCGAAAGGAATATTTCAGGATTTCAGATAAATGGGTGATCATTTTACGCGTGGTTTCAGCACTTTCTAAGGTCATGGCACGCATGTTATTAAGGCAGTTAAAGATAAAATGCGGATTGAGCTGGGCTTTTAAAGCCAGCAATTCGCTTTTATGCAAGGCCGAAGTGAGTTCAATTTCACGCAGTTGCTGGCGCCGATTGGCGCGGTAATGGCCAATGACTAAATACAGTAAGGTCCATAAGGACAGCACAATCCAGTTTTGTGCCACGGTAAGA
Source organism: uncultured Marinicella sp. (assembly GCA_964557625.1). Classification (GTDB taxonomy): domain Bacteria; phylum Pseudomonadota; class Gammaproteobacteria; order Xanthomonadales; family Marinicellaceae; genus Marinicella. The sequence continues at coordinate 3,263 of CAZLAW010000178.1, read as the reverse complement.
AATAACACGGCCAGTGAATAGCTCTCCCAGGTCATGATATTCAGCGCATACATCATAAACAGGGACACCAGAAACTGACCCAGTAAAGCCAATAAAAAGGTGGTGGCGATGAGTTGAATAATTATTCGACTGTGGTGTTTTCGCCGAAACCAGCCCCAGCGATGAATCAGGTGACGAACCAGACCCGAAGCCGGTACGTAGTAACACCAGGCAAAGAGCTGAATCACCAGACTGTTCAGCGTCAGCTGTCCGCTTAAACTGCTGAAAAACAAACCACTGAGCAGCAGGTAAACGAACCAACCTGCTGCATTGAGTAGCCAGAATACTGTGGTGGATGATTTCACAAACTTACTCAGCGGCTAAAAAGGCATCCATTTTAGCAAAATAAAAGTCCGGGTCATCCCACATGATGAAATGCTTACCTTCATCGGTAATCACCAGTTGATGGTTTTCCATGTTTTTATACTGGCCGCCGTAACTGGCTTTTAATCGCTCATGACTCATGCCATAATCTTTATAAGCAATCCAGGAGCCCATCACCAGCGTCGGGGTTTTTACAGTAGCGATCTCCTGGCGTAAATCGGTGGTCATCATTTCATACATGGCCTGATTAACACTGGCCGGATCGCTGTCCATGCCCCATTTTTTCGCCAGCTTAATGCGCTCAGGGTCAGTGATCATGGTGGCCAGAATCTGGTCTAAGGATGCTGAACGGAGTTCCTCACTCTGGCCTTCCATTTGTGATTTCACTGCTGCGGCCATGCCTTTTGATGTCTCCTCAGTGGCACCGGGCATGGTTAAGGCCGGCATAAAGGGCACGGCATCGACAATCACGATTTTTTTAAACAAATCAGGATTCTCAACGGCCATTAACAAGGCGGTAAAACCTCCCAGGCTGTGACCTACAATCACCGGATTATTAAGTTTCTCAGCTTGAATATAAGTCAGTAACTGGTCACGGACTTGCGTTAAATAAGGTGACGCTTTATCCATCTGTGGCTGTCCGGCAAAACCCGGTAAAGTGAACACATGCATCTTATAATCGTCTTTATAGTGGGCTACCGTTTCATCCCACACAGCACCTGAATTACCTAAGCCCGGGATTAACAACATCGGCTGACCGTCGCCATGAACCTTAACGGCAAAATCATAATCATCCGCGAAAAGCGGTGCAGAAACAAAAAGACAGCATAAAATAAAATATTTCATAAAAACTCCAAAGGTTAACAATGGCGTTAAGTATAGGCATGAACACTGAAAATCAGTGGACAACTGTATAAGTGGTTTGTGGGCTTGATAAGTGGTTACAGGTGACACATGCTGCGATATTTTAATCACAGCATGTGTCAAAGAAGGTGGTGATTATTGCGGTTTTTTGGTCATCTCAAAGCTTCGGCTCATTTGCGTGAATGTCATGGTTTGCTTGTCCGCATTAAACACCATGGTGATGTTCGCCGGTGAGAAGCTAAATTCAGTATCACTTTGTGCCGTGAGCGGGAACGCACCCTGACCGGTGGCCTGCGCCTTCAGCTGACCGTTTTCAATAAAGACTTTGATGTCCAGTGGAAAACCTTCTGTGGCATATACGCCGGTGTATTGTTCTAAGGTGTCTAAGGATACCTCAGCGGCTTTGGGCTTGGCGTCGTCGTTACGCTGATAAATATTTTTATTGGCACCCTGATTTAAGGTAAATCCGTTCATGTCTTTTTTGAACAGCATTTCAATACCGGCCGGTGCAAAGGTAAAACGGTGCTCGCCCTCCGGCGATAAAGGAAAAGCACCCTGGCCGGTGGCCTGGGCCATCAGTTGGTTATCCATTAGCATCACCTCGATATCCAGCGGGCTGGTATCGCTCTGGAAATAGCCGGTGTACGGTTTTAACTGATCGGCTTGAATGTCCAAGGCGGCCATTTTATTGTCCAAAGAACGACCGAGATAAGCATCCATCAGGGCGCTGTTTAAATCGTCTATGGCGGTTTTATTCAGACCGTTGCTGAGTACCACGGTGGTGACGTCAATGTCCGGAAAATAAATCGCATGGCTGGCAAAGCCTTCGATGCCACCATTATGCCAGTAACCGATGATCTCCTGATCCTTGTTTTTGACTTTGGTTTTAAAAATGCCATAACCAAAACCGTCGGTGAGCGTGATCATTTTCTCGAAACGTTCTTTGGACAATAATTTGTCATTAAATAAGCCCCGAAAAAAACGATTTATATCATCAGATGTGGAAATAATGGCACCGGCGGCACCGGCCACAGACAGGCTCCAGGGATCGATGCTTTGCCATTGGTCTTTGTCGCTGTGCCATTGATATGATTTAACCGCAGCGCCATGATTGTCAGTCCCAAAATAAGTATTCTGAAGGCCCAACGGCTTAACAATGTGCTTGTTGAGTAAATCGGCATAACTTTGGCCACTAACTTGTGCCAGAATATAGCCAAGCAAAAGGTAATTACTGTTGCTGTAGGCGCCTTTTTCACCGGGTTCAAAGGCCGCCGGCAAGGCTTCGATTCTCTCAACCATCTGCTTTTCAGACTGTGGCGATTGGTAATACTTCATAAATTCAGCGCTGTCGGTGTAATTGGCAATTCCCGAATGGTGATTTAGCATCTGGCCGATGGTGATGTCTTTGGCGTTGGTGATGTCCGGATAAAACTGACTTAATGGCGTGTCTAAACTCATTTTACCAGCTTCGATCATTTTAAATGCCAGCACTGCCGTGAACGTCTTGCTGATTGAGCCGATTTTGTATTGATGAATTTGTTTATCATCAGCGATAACGACGCCTGACCCGTCTTCAGCAGGCAGCCAGGTTTGTTTAAAAACAGTTTCATCACCCTGATACAAAGCCCAGGTGCCCAGGGCGCGGTTATGGTCAGCCAGTGCCTGTCCATATTCTGTTAAAGCCGCTTCCGCGCTGTGGTTTATATCGGTCTTGGCTGTGGCAGCCAAACTCACGCATAAAGCGAATAAACTAAGCACGATGGTTCGTGCGTTCATAAAAGATAATTTATTATTCATGGTATCCAATCAATAAAAGGATAATGAGTTTATCACAGCCGAACAGCACTTTTCGTGTGAGGAAAGTCATAAACAGAGCCCATTACATAAATCGTGAATCGAGTTAAAAAGTCTGAAATTCTATCACTCAGCGTTATAAAACTTGCTAATAACAGGCTTGCTTTGTTTGTGTGGCGGTTTGCCGAAGGCAAGAAGCCACAGAATAAAAAGCGAATAAGCCGTGTATTAGACTGCGTTTC
>CAZLAW010000177.1:0-3723 GCA_964557625.1 uncultured Marinicella sp. | reverse complement strand
TTAGTGTTGTAATAGGAATCATTATCATTATAATTCGCATCCTATCAACAGCTGCGCGTTTAATTCGCCCATGTTGTTAAAGCACAGTTCTTATGACAACAACTGAAAATAAAAAATGATGAAAACAAACTATTTTACAGCCCTCGTATTGCCCGTGATTACTGGATTAGCCCTGTCAGATGTTCAGGCACAATCCGAAGATAATGTGTCTGAAAATATGCAGATGGATCAAATGGTGGTGGTCGGTTCCAGAACCCCGACGGCCATCAGCCAAATCCCCGGCACCGTCTGGGTCATCGAGTCCGATGATATTCAGCAACAAGCGGATTCCGGTGCCGATTTAAAAACGGCATTGGGTCGTTTGGTGCCGGGTCTGGATCTGGCGCCGCAGGGACGCACCAACTTTGGCCAAAATTTGCGGGGTCGAAGCGTTCAGGTATTGATTGACGGTGTGTCCATGAACGGTTCGCGTGGCTTATCGCGGCAGTTTGATTCGATTGATTTATTTAATGTGGCGCGTATTGAAGTGCTCTCCGGTGCCAGCAGTTTATATGGCGGCAGTGCCACCGGCGGCATTATTAATATTATTACCAAGTCAGGTGATGGCGGGAATTTAAGTTTTGAAACACAGGCGCAATTGAAATCCGGTTTTAACAGCAGCGATGATCTGCAAAAACAACTGGCCCAATCGATCAGTGGCGGTGATGAAGGCGTCAACGCACGCTTGGGTATTTCGTACACCGATAATGAACGTTTTTATGATGGCAATGGTGAGGAAATATTTCCTGATATTACCCAGACAGATCTACAGGATAATCGTCAGATCGATGTGCTTGGTCGTGTCGATTTCACTTTAAGTGATAATCAAAACCTGGACTTAACCGCCCAGATTTATCGTTCCGGTTATAAAGGTAATCGGGATGTTTATTTTCCGATGATTACTGATGCGCCGGTGGCGAATTTATTTGGCGCTGAAATTCGCGATGGTTTTGACTCGGATCGGGAGCCGGCCACCGATCGGGAATTATTTAACGCGCAATATCACCATGGTGATTTATGGAACCAGGATTTTTACCTGCTGGCGTTTTATCGCAATGAATCATCAGCTTTCCATGCCTTCCCCTATCCCTTTCTGCTGCCGGCTGAACAGCGTTACGCCATTCAGTTTGCCGCTTCGGAACAAAATACCCGGCAAACCGGAATCAAGGCCCTTTTTGATAAGCGCGTGAATGATCGCTTTAGAATCAGTTATGGATTAGACCTGGACCAAGAACAATTTGATGCCAATCAAATGTTTTTTGATTTTAGACTGACCGATGAAACCGGGGGTCTGGTGCAACGACAATCAAGTATCGAAGATCGCTACCCGACCTATGAAGTGGATGGTCAGGCAGCCTATGTGCAAACTGACTGGCAAATCACCGATGCGTTTAAATTGACCGGTGGTCTGCGTTATCAGCACACCGATGTCAAAGTGGATGATTTTATAAAATATGGTTTCAGTGGTTTTGACGAAACCCGTGTGGGTGAACTGGTGCCCGGTGGCAGTAATGATTATGATGCCACTTTATTAAACTTAAGTGCTTTGTATGATTTTGGTGCGCATCAAACCTGGTTGCGCTTCAGTCAAGGTTTTGAATTGCCGGATCCGGCTAAATATTACGGTAAATCACCGGACATTAATGTTAATGATAATCCCTTAACCGCGATTAAAACCGACCAGGCCGAATTGGGCTGGCGATATATGAATGATCGCATTTCAACCCAATGGGCGCTGTATTATGCCTGGTCGGATAAAGCCGTCGAAAATACCGAAGACTTGTCGGTGATTGTGGTGGACGAAGAGACCCGTGATTTTGGTTTAGAAGGTGCGTTTGATTACTATGCGGATCATGGTTTTGAATTCGGTGGCACGGTGCATTGGGTGCGTTCAGATCAGAAAAATGTTGCGGGTGACTGGAAACGACAGGATGCCCGCTATGCCTCGGTGTCTTCTTTAACCGCCTATGTTGGCTGGGCTGATAATGGCTTTGATGTGCGCTTGCAAAGCCAGCGTGCTTTTGATTTAAAAGATTCCGCCGGTCGTGAAATTAACGGCAACACCACCTATGATTTAGTGGTTTCCAAAGAAACTTCAGTCGGACGCTTTACGGTTGGTATCGAAAATTTATTGGATAAATCATATTCCACCATCTGGGGACAACGTGCCGGTATGTTCTATGCGGCCTATGGTCCGGAATACTTGTTTGACTTTCAGGGTCGCGGCCGAACCTTTGCGTTAAATTGGTCTTATAGCTACTAAAAAAAGTCAAAGTTGAAATGAAAATCCGGGCTGGTCCCGGATTTTTTTGTGCAATGAATAAAAAACAAAAAATATCTGTTTATGGCTCTGAGGTTCTATACAATATTGTGCTTGAGTTAAATTTTCGTTTTGAACAGTCAAAAGAGGATGGAGTATGGAAGGCTTATTTACGCTTGAGAATTTAATGACGCTGGGCATGCTGGTGATGCTGCAGGCGGTGTTGGGTTTTGATAATTTGTTGTACATTATCATTGAATCGAACCGGGTGGAGCCGGCGCGTCAGTCAAAACTGCGCACCACCGGTATTTGGTTGGCGGTTGTTTTTCGTTTAGTGCTGTTGTTTTTATTGCTTAAGGTGTTAAGTTATTTCACCGAGCCTTTGTTTTCGATTGGCTGGCAGGGGGTGGTGGAAGGGACCTTTAATTTGAGGGCATTGGTGGTGTTCTTCGGCGGTATATTCATTATTTACACCGCCACCAAAGAAATCTTACACATGATGTACTTAGAAGAGCGGGTGGAGCTCAAGGATAAGCCGCAATCTTCATTTGCCAAAGCCCTCATTCTGATTGTCACCATGAATGTGGTGTTTTCTTTTGATTCAATTTTAAGTGCCATGGCGTTAACCGATAATTACATCATTATGGCAGCCGCCATTTTGATAGGTGCCTTGCTGATGGTGTGGCTGGCCGATACCATTGCTGAATTTTTGCATCGCAACCGGATGTTTGAGGTGCTGGGCTTATTTATCTTGTTGATTGTTGGGGTGATGCTACTGACCGAAGCCGGACATCTGGCACACTTAACCTTCTTTGGCCATGAAATTGTGCAAATGAATAAGGCCACTTTTTACTTTGTGATTGTGGTGCTGGTGCTCAGCGATATTGTACAGTCGCGTTATTCTAAGAAGCTGACTGCTCTAAAAATGAGAGCTAAAAAGGAAGCTGATTAATGGATAATTACTTATTAATTGCACTGGCGGCGATTGGCGTTTTAGGTTCGTTGGCGCATTGGTTATCGTGGTGGCTGAAACTGCCCTCAATTTTATTTTTGTTAATCATTGGCATTATTTTGGGCGAACCGGTCACCGGCTGGTTGCAACCGGATGTGGTGTTCGGGGACTTGTTATTCACCATTGTGTCCCTGTCGGTGGCGGTGATTCTGTTTGAAGGGGCGTTGACCTTAAATTTCAGCCAGATTCGTGGTCTCGAATCGGTGGTCAGGCGGATGGTGACCGTGGGTATGGTGGTGACCTGGTTAACGATAGCACTGGCGACCCACTGGTTGTTGGAACTGGATTGGTTATTGTCGTTGTTGTTTGGTTCTTTGGTGGTGGTCACCGGGCCGACCGTGATTGTACCGATGTTGCGGATTTTAAACCTCGATAAACGCATTGCCAATGTGTTGCGCTGGGAAGGCATTGT
>CAZLAW010000176.1:0-3785 GCA_964557625.1 uncultured Marinicella sp. | reverse complement strand
GACTCTTGTTGAATAAAACCAAAACCTTTTGACTCGTCAAACCACTTGACGGTACCTGTTATTTTTTCTGACATAAATTTACTCTAAATATTAAAAATTAAAAATACCCGATAATCGACTGATTGGCACCCACTGGTCAATGTTTGAAGATAAAGCGTTGAATAGAAAATGTAATCAGGCGAGTCTTCGAGCACTTCGCAGTCTACCTGTGGTTTTTTCGGTAGTCAATTAAAATATGCTGTTTTCGGGCTAAAACAGCATATTTTTTCACATATTGGAGTAATTGGGTCCACCGCCGCCTTCCGGTGTAGTCCACACAATGTTCTGTGAGGGGTCATTAATATCACAGGTTTTGCAGTGCACGCAGTTTTGAAAGTTAATCCGAAATTTCTGCTCACCGGATTCCTCCACCACCTCAAACACCGCCGCGGGGCAATAACGTTGCGCCGGTTCTGCCCATTCAGGTAAGTTTACCTGAATCGGAATATCGGGATTTTTAAGTTTAATGTGACTGGGCTGATCTTCCTCGTGGTTGGTGCTGGATAAAAACACCGAAGACAAGCGATCAAAGGTAATTTCACCGTCCGGTTTGGGATATTCAATTGGAGTTGCTTCGGCGGCGCGCTGATAGCTGGCATAATCAGGTTGCTTCAGACGCCAGGTAAAAGGCATGTGCCCCTGCATGATGTTTTGATCGATATAGGTAAAAGCCGCGCCCCAAAAAGTGCCCAGTTTATTCAAAGCCGGTTCAAAATTACGGGATTTTTTCAGTTCATGATAAATACTCGAACGTTCAATTTCTTCAGCATATCGCGTAAGCTCTGAATTCGGTGATGTGGTGTCTAAATGCTTGGCCAGCGTTTCTGCAGCGATAATCCCGGATTTTAAGGCGGTGTGGGTGCCTTTAATTTTAACCGGATTTAAAAACCCGGCATTACATCCCACCAATAAACCGCCCGGGAAAGTTAGCTTGGGTAAGGATTGGAAACCACCTTTATTTAAAGCCCGGGCACCGTAGGAAATGCGTTTACCGTTTTTCAGCAAATTTTTAATGACCGGATTAAGTTTCCACTGCTGAAAGGTCTCGAAGGGACTGAAATAAGGGTTTTTATAATTTAAAGCCACCACAAATCCCAAGGATACTTGTCCGGGTGCCGAATGGTACAAAAAACCACCGCCTTCGGTATGGTTGTCCAATGGCCAGCCAAGGGTATGCACCACTTCTCCGGGTTGCGACAAGGCTTCATCAATTTGCCAGATTTCTTTAAAACCCAGGCCATAATGCTGGGGATCACAATCTTTTTCCAGATCAAACTGCTGTTTAAGTTGTTTCCCCAATGAACCGCGACAACCTTCGGCAAATATGGTTTGTTTGGCCAGTAATTCATAACCCGGTTCAAAACTGTCCTTGGGTTGGCCATTGTGACCGATACCCATATCACCGGTGATAATACCCTTAACCGCACCGTCTTCACCATAAATCAATTCAGCAGCCGGAAAACCCGGAAATACATTGACCCCCAGATTTTCGGCTTGTTCACCGAGCCAACGGCACAATTGTCCGAGTGAAATAATGTAATTGCCATGATTACGCATCGGTTTGGGAATAAACAGTCCGGGCACTTTTGTGGCCTTGTCAATACCCCTTAAATAATAAAAGGTGTCATCAGTCACTTCAGTGTTTACCGGTGCACCCATGTTTTTCCAATCAGGGAATAATTCAGTCAAAGCTTCGGTTTCAATCACCGCACCGGACATAATATGGGCGCCAATTTCAGAACCTTTTTCCACCAGCGCAATTTGCCAGTCTTTACCTTGTTCTTGTGACAATTGGGCCAAACGGCAGGCAGTGGCCAATCCGGCGGGACCGCCGCCGACAATCACCACATCAAATTCCATGGATTCTCTGTTCATATTCTGTAACTCACAAATTTCATTAATTTTGAAAGACCTGTCATCAGTAATTTTACCGGTTGGGGCAGTTCTACACCGCCGGCTTCTTTGGCGTTTTCACCGTGCCTGATTTCATCCAGTTGCATTTGTTTTAAAATCGCGGCTGAACGGGGGTCCAGTTCACCGATGTCATCCAAATGATCCTGTAAATGACTTTCCACCTGTCGCTCGGTTTCAATCACAAAGCCGTAACTGACTGCATCCCCAAAAAAAGCCGCCACACTGCCAATGGCAAAGGAATGGGCATACCAAAACACATTGGTTTTACTCACCGATTCACCGAGTTCATCGAGCCGTAATTGGCACCAGTTTAAATGATCATGCTCCTCAGCGGCGGCTTGCCTTAAATGGGCATGGGTTTTGGCATCTTTGGCCCACAGTGCCTGTCCATTGTACAGAGCCTGAGCACATACTTCACCGGTGTGGTTAATACGCATTAATCCACCGACATGCTTTTTTTCTGAACCATTTAATGCCGGTTTTTCGATCGCATTACCCGGGTGATTTTGGGCGCTGTCACTGACATGGTTAATCACTTTCAAAAAACGATCGAACTCAGTCATCAGTCGATTGGTCAGTGTTTCTGTCATTATTGTGTTTAGCTATTGGGACAGTCACTGATTTTAACATTTTAAGTCGGAATTTTTGGGTAAATGCTTAAATGTTTATTGAAAATCGATGTAAAAACATTAAATTAAACACTTTTCAATCAAGGAATTTTTATGCGATCACATTTTTACAGAATTTTGCTTTTATCCGCTTTGGCTTTACCGGTTGTGGCCGCGGACGAAGACAACAGTAACGGCGAATGGTCAGGTTCGGGTCAATTGGGATTTTCAATGACCTCGGGTAATTCTGACAACGAAAGCTTAACTGCCGGCTTGTTGCTTGAACGAGAGTCAGAGAAATGGGTTAATAACATCAATTTGGATGTGGTCCGTGCGTCCAGTGATGGAAAAGACACCGCTGAGCGCTACACCTTAAGCACCCGTAACGGCTATAAATTTGATGCCAATGATTATATTTACAATAACACCCGTTATGATAAAGATAATTTTTCCGGTTTTGATTACACCATCACAACGTCATTTGGCTGGGGGCATCAGTTTGCTGACGCCGAAGATTATAAATTCAGTACTGAAATTGGTGTGGGTTATAAAATAGAAGCACTGGATGCCGATCGTACGGAAAACACCGGTGCGGTGTTGGTGGGTAAATTGAATTATATGCGTGCCATCACCGAAACCTTAACGTTTAATGAAGTACTGTTGATTGAATCCGGTGAAGACAATACCTTTTTGCAAAATGACCTGGGGTTCAAATTCAAAGTCAACAGTCAATTTTCCGTTAAGCTGGCTCACCAATATCGTTACAACACAGATCCGGCACCGGGTAAAACATCCTATGATTCCCTGGTGTCAGCCAACTTAGTGTACGATTTTTAAACGTAGTGCCCGGTATAGAATAGATTCAAACCCGGTTACTGACCGGGTTTTTGTTTATTTTAAAGTGATGTCAGCAAATTTTCGTTTACCCACCTGAAACACCCCCCGAATTCCTGCATTAAACATCTGTTTCGGGTTGGTAATCTTTTCGCCATCCAATTTAACCGCGCCTTGTTTAACCATGCGAATGGCTTCAGAGGTGCTGGGACACAGACCGGCTTGTTTAAGGATATGGGCAATGCCCATTTCACCTGAATCCGTGGTGATTTCAAGTACCGGAATATCATCTGGAATGGCGCCTTTTTGAAACTGGGCTTTAAAGTGATCCAGGGCTGTTTGTGCTGCTTGTTTATCATGAAAACGGGTAATGATTTCAAGCGCCAATTC
>CAZLAW010000175.1:0-3798 GCA_964557625.1 uncultured Marinicella sp. | reverse complement strand
TCAGTACCATGGCTGATTATTTGATCTTAAAATTTTTCATCCTGCAAAATAAAAGCCGCCGCATAGCCGGGGTTCGGATGTTCGACCATCTTGTTAAAATACGCGGTTTTTTCCTGATTCGCTTCCTGCTTTAAAAAATCCCGGTAATGCGGTAATTCTTTTTCATAGATGCCGTCGCTGACATAAATACGCAGCGCTTCTTCAAAATGATCTGAATCACCACTTTGGTAAGCATAAAAAACCAGCACATTCAAAATCACAATAAAAAACAAAACGACGGGGGCGTTCTGCCAATCAAAACGCTTTTCAGTGGGGACAATAATCATGCCGGATTTAAGAAGGTGTGCTGTGAAAGCGTTTTATTTTAGCTGAGGGCAATAAATCATACAATTAATCAATAGCTAGGAACTGCATACCGATTGTGAAAATACTAATGACACCCGTGGTGCATTTGGGGTGATAAATGTTTCATAAGCATGTTTTTCATATCTAAAAACGTCACGTCATTCCGACTAAGCGCAGCGCATGGAGGAATCTCCTCAATTTTGCAACAAAATTTTCAGTTAGGAGGTATCTCCACTCGCTCCGCTCGGTGGCCTACACGGAAGTAGGTCTGCTACATTAGTTGGAACGGACGTAGCCGATATGACAGTATTTGTTTTGATTTCTGCCAAATGCACCACGGGTTAATTATAGTTCTATCACCATTAAATTTATATTTTTCAGTTTTTTCTCAATATTAATCAAACATAAAATGAATACATTCGACCACTTATCTTAATGGAGCCATTTGTTTTAAAGGATTAAATTAAGTTATGATGACTTCAAGTAAATGAACAATGCTGGCTTCTATTAACATCAATCCTATTAAGGTCAACTTGGTTCAATTAAATTAAAACAGCAGGGTTTTAAATGAACGCTTCTGCTTTATAAGGAATAATTATGTGTCGAGTGCTTGCCTATATTGGACCGGAAACACCCCTTGAAAGCTTACTTCTGGAACCAGAAAACAGCTTAATCAACCAGACGTTGGACCCCGAAAGTCATCCATTGTTGCAGTTGGCAGGCTGGGGGTTTGGTATATGGAGTGATCATTTACTTAAGCCGGACAAACCTTTAATCTATCGAAGACCCATGCCGGCCTTCTATGATGATAATGCTAAAAACGTAATTCCAAGCCTGCAAGCACATACCTTATTATCTCATGTCAGAGCCGCTGCCTATAATTCAAAAACCGTCCTAACCGATGAGAACTGTCATCCTTACTCGTTTCAAGACACGCCTTGGATCATGGCTCAAAATGGTGCTGTGCATCATTGGAAGTTACTGCAAAGAGAACTGCTGCCACACTGTAAAGACAACTACTTAAAACAAATGCACGGTACCACTGATACAGAGTTTTTATATGTACTTCTTTTGTCACTACTTAAGAGCCATGATGACGACAGCGTTCAACGCGGCTTTGAGGTCCTGTTAAATCTGATTCTTAAGGCCATGAAAAAGCTCGATTTAGTGAGCTTGACAAAGTTAAAAATCGCGCTGGTTACACCTCACCGAATTGTCGGTGTTAATTACGGCTGCGATGAAGATGGAAACACCCATATCAAAGATGACTGGAAAGCACTGCGAAAAGGACCCAATAAAAATATGGCACGTTCCATGTTACTCGAGCCGATGTACTTAATGATGGGCCGTAATTTTCAGGATTATGAACAATCTTTCGACATTGATGTTTGTGCTGAGGAAAACGCCACAACCGCTATTTTCGCCTCCGAACCATTAACTGATAAAACCGATGATTGGCATCACATCAAATTCGGAGAAATGGTGAGACTTGAAAGAAAAAACGACAAAATTAGCAAAAAGATCATTCAATTGAATGTTTAAACTTTAATGGCCAGCCTTTTTTGTGGCATCTGTTAGTAATTGACTCAAAGCGTCTTCTAATGAGTCGGCGCCAACAGCTTTGAGTATTTCCTTTTCGTATGCCGGCCTGAGAGGTGTCATAATGTGTTGTCGTTTCACAGACATTAAATAACTGATGCCATCTTGGCCCTTTAAACCGGCGTCACTTAAGACACTCTTAATGGCCAAATCAGCTAAACCTTTTGCAGTGGGCTTGGCTATATTAGCGCCACAATGCGCGTAAAGTATCACATCCATCGCCTGGAAATCGTATATTTCACCCATGGCAATTTGATTCGATGTTGGATATTTTGGATCACTGTAATGTCGATCTGAGGCTTCATTACGGGTTTCCCGGCGCCATAAAAGGTCCTTGGCCAAACTTATTTCAAACCCTTCTTTTAATACCAAAATAGTGCCCTTCACCGGCGCACCCATGGTTTTGACCGGCACCACGGTTGGTGCGCCACACCGGTTTGCACTTAAACGGGCAAATTCAATATTAAACGGCGTCTCGATATTTCTTATATGCGCAACAATCAGTGGAGACAATTCCACACCCGGATCTTCAATGAGCGAGCCGTATGCCAGTATACCGATTTTACGCATACCAATTAAACAAACGGTCTGACGCCTATTAGCATTTCATGCAACCAGAATGCAAAAGCCAAATACAAACCCAATCCGGTAACAATCACGATAACATCGTTAAGGTTAGATTTGGGCGCACCGGGAACCGGACGACTGACGCGATTCATCATGGATATATGATCGGCAATCGCCCACAGCAGAAATGATCCGAACAAAACCACATCTGCCAATAAACCGTTTACCAACAAATGTGCCACCGCCCAGAGAATCACCGCCAGTAACTGTGGATGCTTAATCACATTTTTAATGCGACCGGGGAAATACGGCACCAGAAAAAGAATAAAGAATGGCAACAATAACGTGGCGGCCAGATGCCGCAACCAAAGCGGTGTGGCATATAAAATTGTCGGCGTCTGCTTAAGCTCGGCGTAGCCTTTAACAATCAATACAATACCTAACAAAGAAACAACGCTGTAAAATAATTTCCAGCCAAGCTCACTTTTTGCGGCCAATTTATCACGCAAAGACAGGGCAACGATGGATATAGAATGTATCCCCAAAAACAACACCAGACCCAGAATTAATGTCAACATAGCAATACGCCTCCTCTTTTTAAATGACGATTAAATTTAAACTGACTTATTCGCTCTTTTCTTCAAACCAACGGATAACAAGCTTACGTTTTCCCCATTGCCGTGCCGCTTTTAAATTATGACCCATAAAGATATCAATTTTATTCTTCCAGCGCTTATTCATCTTATCACGAACAACATAAGTTCCCTCTAAGCCCTCGATTCTGACTTCTGTATTATGCGTTAATCCGGCTTTGATCAAATCCCTTGAGACCGCAATGGACTTCATCCCCGGAACCAGCTGATCACCCCAGGCCGCTAAGCCAATATGGCCTTTTTTGGTTTCCGCTTCACGCAGTGTATAAGCGGTTACTGTGACTTCCATACTTTTTTCAAGGGGTATGTCTCGGGCGCTCAGCGAATTACTGCAAACTGTGATGCTAAAGATAAGAAAAAAATTGCAGAATAATCGCATATTTTAGAGGTTTGTTAATTTAGACATGGAAAGCATTTGTTTATTATAAGCGATTAAAAACCAGACCCCGGTAGTTTCAGAAATTCAATTTCTTCGGCTGTCGAAACCCGTCCCAGTATTTGATTGCGATGGGGATAGCGACCAAATCGATCTATAATCACCTTGTGCTTTAATTCAGCTTCATAACGAGCCGGTGCGTATTGTTTGAACAATGCTTCCGCCTGGGCATGAATCACCCGGGACTCACTGTGCATA
>CAZLAW010000174.1:0-3806 GCA_964557625.1 uncultured Marinicella sp. | reverse complement strand
ATTAGCCGCCGCACACGCGGCTTAGAAACAAAGCCTGTGCTGATGCTGCGGCTATTTGTTATTAGCCGCCGCACACGCGGCTTAGAAATTAATGAAGTATTAATTTTAATCTAATTTCACATTAGCCGCCGCACACGCGGCTTAGAAAAGAAAACAGAAATTGGTTGAGGGGTTGCATTAATTAGCCGCCGCACACGCGGCTTAGAAAGATCCCGCACGCATTAAACCTTCAATACTCATATTAGCCGCCGCACACGCGGCTTAGAAAATGTACTTTAATCATAATTAAAAAAGCCCATCATTAGCCGCCGCACACGCGGCTTAGAAAATCCGGTCTCGTGTATCGAAGTATCGCTTTATATTAGCCGCCGCACACGCGGCTTAGAAACATCATATTTAGATTTAGCCAAAACAGGAAACATTAGCCGCCGCACACGCGGCTTAGAAACAAGAATTGCGCCCAAAGGCGGAAAAATAATGATTAGCCGCCGCAAACGCGGCTTAGAAATTTCGATGAAATGATATTTACAGTTAATAGCCAGTCAGCTCATTCTCAAAGACTCTGGCTACCAGCCTGCGCCGGTACGGATGAAATCATGGTTTCAATACACCCTCTGTGTTCTCTGTGTCTCTGTGGTGATATTTTAACCAGCCCGATAATGACGGGGTTTTTATCATGGGTCTCCGGATCAAGTCCGAAGACGTCGTTTTGTTTTATTTGGAGCTGAGGGGAAATTTGGCGGTTAAGGCGCCTACAGGATGTAGGTGCGCAGCGCGAGCAGGACGCGGTAGCTGCCCAAGGTGCAGGTGGATTTTGAAGGCGGGAGCGTACGAGCTGTACGCGAGCGTCTCAAAATTCACCTGCAACGCAGAAATTATTCTTAAAGACACTGGTTACCGGCCTGCGCCGGTATGGCGGTGCAATACTTTGCATTGCACCTTATTTTTAGTCATAACTGTAACCAAATTCCTCGACGAACCGTTTATGAAAATCTTTTTTGGAGATGTAATGATTCTGCGTGCCGGCGGTGGCGATTTTAATACTGCCGAGTAATGAGGCGATGCGGCCGATGGTTTGGTAATCGAGGTTGTTCATCAGGCCGAATAACAGGCCGGCGCGGTAGGCGTCGCCGCAGCCTGTTGGGTCGACGACTTTTTCGGCCTGGACCACGGGGATGTGGTAGCTGGTGCCGTCGGTGAAGACTTCGGAGCCATTCTCGCCACGGGTGACAAATAAAGCATCCATGTGGGTGGCGATTTCTTTGGCGTCCATGCCGGTGCGGTTGTGGACCATTTCGTATTCGTAGTCATTGGCCGCCATCCAGGTGGCTTGCTCAATAAATTGACGCAAATCATCACCATCAAACAAAGGCATGGCCTGGCCCGGGTCAAAAATAAAGGGAATGTCGGCCTCATAAAATTCCCGGGCGTGCTGAATCATACCGTCACGGCCGTCAGGGCCCACCAGGCCAATGGCAATGTCATCGTATTCGTCGACTTTATTTTCATGAGAAAAATTCATAGCCCCGGGGTGAAAGGCGGTGATTTGGTTGTTTTTTAAATCGGTGGTGATGTAGGCCTGCGGGGTGAACTGGTCTTGTTTGACTTTAATCGCTTCCAGGCTGATACCCAGGTCTTTTAAGCGTTCTTCATAGCTTTCAAAATCACTGCCCACGGTCCCCATGGGCACCGGTTCGCCGCCAATCATTTTTAAGTTGTAGGCGATGTTGCCGGCCACGCCGCCAAACACCCGGCTTAAGGTCGGCACCATAAAAGAGATATTTAATTTATGAATTTGATCGGGCAAAATATGGTTGGCAAATTCGTCTTCAAAAACCATGATGTTGTCATAGGCCATGGAGCCACAGATTAACGCTCTACTCATTACTTAACTGTTCCTCTAAAATTTGTTTGGTTTGGACCGGATTGGCTTGTCCTTTGGTTTGCTTCATCACCTGGCCGACAAAAAAGTTGAACATTTTATCGTTACCTTCTTTAAATTGCTGCACTTGTTTGGGGTTTTCAGCGATGATTTGGTTGACAATTTGGCGCAAGGCATCACTGTCAGAAATTTGTGCCAGGCCTTGCTGTTGAATAATGGTATCGGCCGACTCGCCCGATGACCACATCTCGCTCAGCACTTGTTTGGCAATTTTACGGGAAATCTCACCGGATGCCAGGGCGTCCAGTAATCCTGCATAGGCTTGTGGCGAAATCCTGGAATCGGCCAGCCTGGTGTCTTGCTCATTCAATAAGGCGTTAAAATCGGTGATTAAAAATTTGGCGTTGTCCGCAGGTTTGGCTTGGGTCTGCGCCTGAGCGGCTTCAAAAAACTTCGCCATCGCCACATCAAAGGCAATCTGCCGGGCATTGTCCTCAGGTAAAACCCAGTCTTCCTGATAACGCTTTAATTTGGCTTCGGGCAGTTCCGGCATGGCGGCCCGTTGCCTGTCTAAGCGGTCGGCGGTGATATGCAGCGCCGGCAAATCAGGATCGGGGAAATAGCGGTAATCGTTGGCGTCTTCTTTGCCGCGCATGGAACGGGTCAGGTCTTTGTCGGCATCATACAAGCGGGTTTCCTGAACCACCGCTTCGCCCTGCGCTAAGATTTTCTTTTGCCGTTTGATTTCATAATTGATGGCTTTTTCAATAAACCGAAATGAATTCAGGTTTTTGATTTCGGCGCGGGTGCCGAGGGTTTCATGGCCGGCGGGTTTTAAAGAGACATTGGCATCACAGCGAAACGAGCCTTCCTGCAAATTGCCGTCGCAAATGCCTAAAAAGGTCACCCGGTTATAAATGGCCCGCATATAAGCCACCGCTTCTTTGGCACTGTACAGTTCAGGTTCTGAGACCACCTCAATCAGTGCGGTGCCGGCGCGGTTCAGGTCAATCGCGGTCCAGTCATCGTATTGGTCATGGATGGACTTACCGGCGTCTTCTTCTAAATGGGCGCGGGTGATGTTGACCGTTTTACTGCCCTGCTCAGTGTCAATCTCAATCCGGCCACGGCCCACAATCGGGTCATCCATTTGACTGATCTGATAGCCTTTGGGCAAATCGGGATAAAAATAGTTTTTACGGGCAAAACGGGTGACCTCAGGTATCTCGGCGTCGATGGACAAGCCAAAACGCAGCGCATAATCAATCGCTTTTTCATTCACCACCGGTAAAGTGCCCGGTAAGGCGGCATCCAAAAAACTCACCTGACTGTTGGGTGCAGCGCCGTATTCGGCCGATGCGCCGGAAAATAGTTTGCTGTTGAGCGCCAGTCGCACATGAATTTCCAGGCCGATGACCACATCCCACTGACTCATAGGAACGCCTCCGGCATCTGCAGGTGGTAATCGGTCACCAGTTGGAATTTGGCGGCGGTTTCTAAGATGATTTGCTCGTTAAAGTATGGCCCAATCAATTGCAACCCCACCGGTAAGCCTTGCGCCGGCTGAATCGGCATGCTTAAGCACGGCAAACCCGACAGAGAAGCCGGAATGGTGAATTGATCGGCCTGATACATATTCACACCGTCACTTTTGGCGCCCTGTCGAAAAGCCACTTCCGGTGACACCGGCACCGCCATCACATCCACCTGTGCAAAAGCCTGTTTAAAATCGTCGCTGATTAAACGCCTGATGCGCTGTGCCCGGCAATAGTAATCATCGTAATAGCCCGATGATAAGGCCCAGGTGCCCAACATAATACGCCGCTGCACTTCCCGACCAAAGCCCTCGCTGCGGGTTTTGCGGTACAGGTCATGGATGTCTTCACTTTTTTCAGGGCTTTGGTGGCCAAAGCGCACCCCGTCA
>CAZLAW010000173.1:0-3810 GCA_964557625.1 uncultured Marinicella sp. | reverse complement strand
TACCATTGCCTTTCATATTATCTTCCCTGCCTTTACCATTGGTCTGGCCAGTTTTCTCGCCGTGCTTGAAGGTTTGTGGCTAAAAACAGACAATCCGGTTTACAAGCGGTTGTATCGATTCTGGGTGAAAGTCTTTGCCGTGGCGTTTGGTTTGGGTGTGGTTTCAGGCGTGGTGATGAGCTATCAGTTCGGCACCAACTGGTCATTGTTTTCCACCCAAACCGGTAATATACTCGGACCACTGCTTGGCTATGAAGTTTTGACTGCCTTTTTTCTGGAGGCTTCTTTCTTAGGCATTATGTTGTTCGGCTGGGGCCGGGTCAGTCAAAAGATGCATTTTGCCGCCACCGTGATTGTTGCCGTGGGGACTTTAATCTCGGCTTTTTGGATCTTATCCGCCAACAGCTGGATGCAGACACCGGCCGGTTTTAGCCGAGACGCAGCCGGGGTTTTTCATCCTGAAAACTGGTGGGCGATTATATTTAATCCCTCTTTTCCATACCGGTTACTGCATATGGTGACCGCCGCTTATTTAACCACTGCTTTTGTGGTGGGTGCAGTCGGTGCCTGGCATATTTTAAAACAGCGTCACTTACCAGAAGCCAGGATTATGCTGGGCATGGCGATGCTGATGGCCTTGTTTGTGGCCCCGGCACAACTGATTATTGGTGACTTACATGGCTTAAACACCTTAGAACATCAACCGATTAAAGTGGCGGCCATGGAAGGTGTCTGGGACACCGAACAAGGCGCACCATTTCGGGTTCTTGCCTGGCCCAATCAATCTGAACAACGTAATGATTTTGAACTGAATATTCCTTATGCATCGAGCCTGATTCTGACCCATAGTTTAAATGGCGAGGTCAAAGGTCTGAACCACTGGCCGGTTGAAGAGCATCCGCCGGTGGCCACCGTTTTCTGGTCATTTCGGGTCATGCTGGCAGTGGGTTTTGCCATGATTTTTACCGGTTTAGTGGCCGCCTGGCGCTATTGGCGTGGCCATCTGTATCGCTCTGACTGGTTTATGAAATGGTGTGTGTTGATGGGACCGTCGGGTTTTATCGCCATCCTGGCCGGCTGGTTTGTCACAGAAATCGGTCGTCAGCCATATACTGTATTTGGCCACTTACGAACAGCTGACAGCTTGTCGCCGGTGATTGGTGCCCAAGTGGCTTTATCGTTAAGTATATTTATCGTGGTTTATACCGCCTTGTTTGGTGCCGGTACTTATTACATATTTCGGATTTTCAAAAAAGGCCCGGGCGATCAAAGTGATCCGGATTATTATCAACACAGCCGCCAACGTGCAGGCAGTGAGGTGAGTGATGAGTGAATTAACCAACTGGCTTGACTTGCCACTAATTTGGGGTGGTATTTTAGCCCTGGCCATTTTTCTGTATGTGCTGTTAGATGGCTTTGACTTGGGTGTGGGTATTTTATTTCCCTTTGCACCGTCAGAACAATGCCGCGATCGAATGATGAATTCGGTGGCACCTTTTTGGGACGGTAACGAAACCTGGCTGGTTTTGGGAGGTGGTGGTTTATTTGCTGCCTTTCCGCTGGCGTATTCAATTGTCTTGCCGGCCTTGTATTTACCGTTTATCTTAATGTTGATCGGCCTAATTTTCAGAGGCGTGGCCTTTGAATTTCGTTTTAAAGCCACTGCCAACCGCTGGGTCTGGGATGCGGCTTTTCATTTTGGCTCGCTACTGGCTACTTTTATGCAGGGTCTGATTTTAGGAAACTTCATCCAGGGCTTCACCGTTGTAGACGGCCAATACGCCGGCGGACCTTTAGATTGGGCCAATGGTTTTGCCGTTTTCAGTGGCGTCGGTTTAATATTTGCTTATGGCTTACTCGGGGCCGGCTGGACCATTATGAAAACCGATGAAATCACCCAAAAATGGGCCCGCATCGCCGGTCAATACTGCCTGATATTCGTGGTCTTATTTATGGCGTTAATCAGTGTCATTATGCCATTGATGGATGATCGCATTGCCGATTTGTGGTTTAGTTTTCCGAATTTTCTGTATTTACTGCCCATCCCACTGATCAGTTTATTCGCCATTATACAAATCATCCGACATCTGAATAACGCACAATCCCACGGCCATGTATTTATCTACGCCATGCTGCTATTTATCACCGGCTACGCAGGCCTGGCCATCGGTGTCTATCCCTGGATCGTGCCCTTCGAACTCACCCTCTGGCAAGCCGCCGCCAGCGACAGCTCATTAATGCTATTACTCATCGGCACCACGATCTTCCTGCCCATCATCCTCGCTTACACCGCTTTTAGCTTCTTCACCTTCCGCGGTAAAAGCAGCCACGAAAGCCTGTACTGATGAAGCAAAAAACAAAACAATGGCTCTGGTTTATAGCTCTGTGGTGCGTGGGTCTTTTGACGGTGGCACTACTTAGCCTGATAATTAAAGGGATTTTTGTTTTGGGGCAATAAAAAAAAGCCTGAAAATACAGGCTCTTTTATATTTAAATCATCCTAATGATTTATGTTGAATCACATTTAAAACGGTATTTCATCATCGAAATCGTCGTAATTGGGTCCGTTATCGTTATTGTTGTTATTGGATTGGTTATTGGCTTTCGGCGCTGAAGGCATATTGCCACCGCCGCCCATACCACCGCCGGGTCGGCCGCCAAGCATTTGCATTTCATTGGCAATGATTTCGGTGGTGTAACGATCATTGCCGGATTTGTCCTGCCATTTATTGGTACGCAGTTGACCTTCGATATAGACTTGTGAGCCTTTTTTTAGGTATTCGCCGGCGATTTCTGCCAGGCGGCGGAAAAACACCACGCGGTGCCATTCGGTGCGTTCTTGTTTATTGCCGTCTTTGTCGTTCCAGACTTCGGTGGTGGCCACTGAAATGGTGGTCACCGCAGCGCCTGCCGGGGTGTAGCGGACTTCGGGATCCTGCCCCAAATTGCCCACTAAGATGACTTTGTTAATACCTCTTGCCATGTGTTTTTCCTGATTGAATTGCGGTTAATTATAGGGTGGTTATTATAGCGCTTCAAGCGGCAATCAACCATCTAAATAGTCGCTTTTATCGACAGTTGTAGGAATTTATTGACACGCTTGTCAGAAAATGACGGCAGATATCAGTCACACAATCACACACAATAAAAGTCACTTAACTCAAAGGGAGGTTTTATGTCACACAAGCAAACAGGTATGACTTTAATTGAAATGGTGATTGCTCTGGCCGTTATTGGCATTTTGACCGGTTATGCGGTGCCCAGTTACCAGACGTTTAAGCACAATAAAATGATGAGCACTGAAATTAATCGACTGGTTAGCAGTCTGCACTTTGCCCGCAACCAGAGTATTATTTTGGGTCATCATGTGGTGTTATGTCCAAGCCAATCACTGATTAGTTGTGATGCATCCAGTCAATGGCATAAAGGCTGGCTGGTATTTAGAGACGATAACCGCAACAGAACACTCGACCATGGTGAAATTATTTTAACCACGGAACAAGCCATGCAAGGCTCTTTGCAAGCGACGGCTTCGGTGTACCGCCAAAAAATCCGCTATGATCGGTTGGGCGCTTCACCGGGCACCAATTTATCCATTCGGTTTTGTGATTTTCGCGGGTCTGAATATGCCAAAGCGATTATTGTTAATAACGTCGGACGTCCACGGGTGGCAGAGAGCGCCTATTGCTGAGTTTGATACTGTGCCTGAAATTGACTAATTGGTTGTGAAACTTTCACCACAGCCGCAAGAACCGGTGGCGTGTGGGTTTTTATAGACAAAAATCTGGTTGATACCTTGTTTTTCATAAT
>CAZLAW010000172.1:0-3813 GCA_964557625.1 uncultured Marinicella sp. | reverse complement strand
AATCAACAAAGTTAATATCGTGCTCTTTTATTAAATTAAAAATTTTATCGCTCATGGTTTGGCCTGTGTTGAAAGCCAGCTATTGTAAGGGAATCGACGCTAAATTTACATCATATTCCTGTGCCATTTGATACCGCATAATTAAACCTGTAATTTTGATGCATTGTGCTAAGATAATTATTTTGATCAGAAAAATACCATGAAAGCTCCGTTGAAAATCATCTTATTCAGCTTCCTAACCGGCCTGTCAGCATCACCATTATCTGCTCAAGAACAACCACACAGCCAACATTTACAAGACACGGAACAAACCATTGAAGTCAGTGAAACTGTGCAAGATCAAGCCATTGCAGAACGCTTGCAAAATATTCTTAAAAGTTCCGGACGCTTTGACAATATCGAAGTTGAGGTCAAAGAGGGCATTGTTTTTATCCATGGCGAAACCCAATCATCCGAGTACAAAACCTGGGCCGATCAGTTAGCACAGCGCACCGAGGGTGTTATTGCCGTTATAAATCAGCTTAAGGTGTCCACTGAACCCACCTGGAGCTTTCAACCGGCGGTGGATGAAACCGTGGATTTATACCATGATTTTGTCCGCACCATTCCTAAAATTGTCATTGCCCTGGTGCTGTTATTGGTGACCTGGTTTATGGCCAAAGCGGCCTATGCCCTGGCTGAACGAATTTTTCAAAAACAAATTAAAAATACCTTCGTCATGCGCTTATCCGCCCGCCTGATGGCTTTACCGGTGATCGTTATCGGCCTCTATCTGGTGCTTCAGGTCACCGGATTAACCAAACTCGCTTTAACCTTGCTCGGTGGCACCGGTTTAATGGGAATTATAATCGGCCTGGCCTTTCGGGATATTGCTGAAAACTTTCTTGCCAGTGTGCTTATCAGTATTCAGCGCCCTTTTAAAATTAATGACTATATTAAGGTCAATGACACCGAAGGCGTGGTACAAAGCGTCACCACCCGCGGCACCGTAATTATGACCCTGGACGGTAATCATATCCATATTCCGAACGCCATCATTTATAAAAACACCATTATTAATGTCACCGCCAACCCCCAGATTCGTCAACAATTTACGGTCGGTATTGGTTATGACGACGGCATTGCCCATGCACAACAAATCGCTTTTGACACCATTTCCGCCCACCTGGCGGTTTTGAATGATCCGCCGCCACAGGTTTTAGTGGAAAATTTAGGTGCTGCCACGGTGAATTTGGAAGTTTATTTTTGGACTGACGGTGTGCAAAACAGCGCCAGCAAAGTTAAATCTGCTGTCATTCGATTGGTTAAACGGGCCTATGATGAAGCCGGTATCAGTATGCCTGATGAAGCCCGTGAAGTGGTCTTTCCCGAAGGCATCCGGATTATTTCTGAAGACACAGCCCAACCAGCAGCACAAAGCAAAATTCCCGATGAGCCTTTAGCCAATGAAGCTGAAGACAATTTAAGCAACGAAGAAGTGGCCACCATCCAGCAACAAGCCGAACAACATCAGCTCAGTGAGCAAGGTCAAAACCTGATTAAAGATGAGCCGGGAAATTAAAATATAGACAGTGCTTTAAAGGCCTGACGACCGGCAAACCGGGCCGCATCACCCAGGTATTCTTCGATGCGCAATAACTGATTGTATTTTGCCATACGATCGGAGCGACACAAGGAACCGGTTTTAATCTGGGTGGCCGAGGTCGCCACCGCTAAATCAGCAATGGTGGCATCTTCGGTTTCACCGGAACGGTGCGAAATCACCGCGGTATAACCCGATTGCCTGGCCAGTTCGATGGCTGCTAAGGTTTCACTCAAGGTACCGATTTGATTCAGTTTTATCAAAATTGAATTGGCAATGTTGCGATCAATGCCCTGTTGGAATATCTGTGGATTGGTGACAAATAAATCATCGCCCACCAGCTGAATTTTATCGCCCAGTTGTTCGGTCATATACTGCCAACCATCCCAGTCAGCCTCATCCAAACCATCCTCAATGCTGATCATCGGATATTGACGCACCCAATCTGCCAGAAAATCAGTCATTTGTTCTGCGGTGAGTTGTTTGTTCTCACCATCCAGATGATACAAACCATCGTGATAAAACTCAGAACTGGCCACATCCAGACCTAAATACACATCTTTGCCTGCTTTATAACCGGCCTGTTCAATGGCTGTTAAAATCACCTCAACCGCCGCCACATTGGAGGCCAGATTGGGCGCAAAGCCACCTTCATCGCCGACCGCTGTGGATAAACCTTGTTTTTTTAACACCGATTTAAGGGCATGAAAAATTTCGGTGCCGGCGCGCAGGCTTTCAGAAAAAGAATTAAAACCGGTCGGCAGCACCATAAATTCCTGCACATCCACATTGTTATCGGCATGGGCACCGCCATTGATAATGTTCATCATCGGCAACGGCAACTGGAAGTCATCCACTGTGGCAATGCTTTTGAATAAAGGTTGTTGCTGCTCTGCCGCCATGGCATGGGCATAGGCTAAGGACACACCCAATAAGGCGTTGGCGCCGAGTTTGCTTTTATTATCAGTACCGTCTAAATCCAGTAAGGTTTGATCTAATTGTGCCTGACTGTCAAATTCCTGACCCGCACAGGCCGATGCAATGGTTTGATTGACATTATTAACTGCTTTTTGCACCCCTTTACCTAAATAACGGTCTTGATCACCATCACGCAATTCAATCGCCTCGCGGGCACCGGTGGAGGCGCCCGACGGCACCATGGCGCGGCCAAAGGCACCGGATTGTAAGGTGATATCACATTCTAAAGTGGGGTTACCGCGTGAATCCAACACTTCACGCGCATGAATATGTTTAATGCCAGTCATCAGTTTCCTCCGCAAACGGTTGGCTTTTCACCGTTTCATCAATGCTTTTTAAGGTGGTTAATAAGGCTTTCATTTGTGATAGGCGCACCGCATTGGGGCCGTCACTTTTGGCCTCTTCCGGCCGTGGGTGGGTTTCCATAAACAAACCGGAAATGCCTGCCGCTGTGGCGGCCCGTGCCAACACCGGAATATGTTCTCTTTGGCCACCTGAGGTGCCGCCCTGACCACCGGGTAACTGCACTGAATGGGTGGCATCGAATACCACCGGGCATTCGGTCTCACGCATCACAGCCAGTGACCGCATATCCGAAACCAGGTTGTTATAGCCAAAACTGGCACCACGCTCGCACACCATAATCTGTTCGTTACCGGTGGAACGGGCTTTTTCAATGACATTTTTCATGTCCCAGGGCGCCATAAACTGGCCTTTTTTAATATTAACCGGTTTCCCGGCGGCACACACCCGCAGAATAAAGTTTGTCTGACGCACCAAAAATGCCGGTGTTTGTAAGATATCAACCACATCCGCCACCTCATCAATGGGGCTGTCGTCATGAACGTCGGTAATCACCGGTACGCGAATTTGTTTTTGCACTTCGGACAATATGTTTAAGCCTTCTTCCATACCCAGACCCCGAAACGAATCAAGCGACGTTCGATTAGCCTTGTCATAAGAGGACTTAAAAACAAACGGAATACCCAGTTCATCGGTGATTTCTTTTAAGTAACCGGCGGTATCAAGTGCCAGTTGCATCGACTCAATAACGCAGGGACCTGCAAGCAGAAAAAAAGGTTGGTCTAAACCGGCTTCAAAGTGACATATTTTCATAACTGTGCTCTTTATGCTTATTGGCTGTGTTGATAGTTTAACGCAGCCGCAATGTAATGGCTAAATAAAGGATGACCATCACGGGGTGTGGAATTAAATTCCGGATGAAACTGACAGGCTAAAAACCAGGGATGATC
>CAZLAW010000171.1:0-3826 GCA_964557625.1 uncultured Marinicella sp. | reverse complement strand
ACCGGTTGATATTTTATATATCACCCGCACATGGCAGTTTCTACCCGGTCATTTACTGAGACAAAAATGAATTTAACCAATCAATTTTTAATTGCTCAACCCCATATGCCTGATAAGCGTTTCAGTGAGGCGGTGATTTTAATCTGTGAACACAATGAACACGGCGCCATGGGGATCCGTGTGAATCAGATGAGTGACATTGACTTTGAAGAGGTTCTGATTGGACTGAATATTGAAAAAAATCAGGCCGTCAATAACCAACCGGTTTTTGACGGCGGTCCGGTCAATGCCGAATGTGGTTTTATTTTGCACCGGGGCGAAAAACAGTTTGACAGCTCCTTACAATTAACACCGTCTTTGGCATTGACCACCTCTAAAGATATCATACAGGCCATTGCCCAAAACAACCTCAAAGGCGAATGGCTGATGACCCTCGGCTGCGCCACCTGGGATGCCGGTCAACTGGAACAGGAAATTGCGGACAATGACTGGCTGTCCGGACCGGTGGATGAAAACCTGGTGTTTGACTTAAGTGAAGACAAATGGTCACAGGCTTTGGCCTTATTGGGCATCAAGCCGCACCAACTGGTGGATGCCGGCGGTCATGCCTAAGACCGTGTTGGGTATCGACTTCGGCCACAAGCGCATCGGGCTGGCGGTGGGACAAAGTTTGACCGCCACCGCCAACCCGTTAAAAGTCATCGGTCATAACAAAAACACATTCCATAAACTGCAACAAGTTATTGATGAATGGCAAATCGATCTGATTGTTGTGGGCTTGCCGTTAACCATGGCGGGTGAAGAACAATTAATCACCCGACAAGTCAGAAATTTCGCCAAAAAACTGCGCCACCACACTCAACGCCCGGTGGAATTGTGGGATGAACGTTTAAGCTCGTTTGAAGCCGAACGCGATTTTCAGCAACAGCGGGCCCGACAACATCGCAAAGCCAAACACAAAAACCAATTAGACGCTGCCGCGGCGGCCATTATTCTGCAATCATGGTTCGATGAACACAACTAACATGAAACATCTTCTGGATATCAAGGATCTCAGTCAATCAGCACTGCAACAACTGTTTGAGCGCGCTGACAAGCTCCAATCATTAACACCAACAGAACGTAATCAACGCTTAACCGGCCGTCAGGTGGTGTGTTTATTTTACGAGAACTCCACCCGCACCCTGCTGTCATTCCAGTTAGCCGCTGACGCCTTGGGTGCATCGGTGTTTAGCTTGCCCTTATCGCACTCATCGGTTAAAAAAGGGGAAAGCTTTAATGACACCCTGCAAACCATCGCTGCCATGGCACCGGATGCCCTGGTGATGCGACATCCTGATGACCATGCCCACCGTGACATTGCCGGTCTGTTACCCGAGGGCGTGCATTTAATCAATGCCGGTGATGGTCAGAATCAACATCCCACCCAGGCCTTACTGGATCTTTTCACCATTCGCCGACACAAAAGCCAATTGAGTGATTTAAAAGTGGCCATCATTGGTGACATTAAACATTCGCGTGTTGCCAATTCGCTGATCGATGGACTGAATATACTGGATTGCTCAAACATCGTTGTGTTTGGCCCCAATCATTTGATTCCTGATCACCACAGGTCGCTCAAAGCCCCTGACATGAACACAGCCTTAGACCAGGCTGATGTGGTGGTGATGCTGCGCATTCAGCAAGAACGCTTTGAACAGCATGAATCGCTGCATATCGACCGCTGGTTTACGCAATACGGGCTTAATCAGGAAAAGCTTTCACGCGCCAAAAGTGACGCCATCGTGATGCACCCCGGCCCCATAAACCGTGGCATTGAAATCAGTTCTGAGGTGGCCGATGGCCCCCAATCCGTGATTTTGGAACAAGTCAAAAACGGCGTTTTAATGCGCCAGGCAGTTTTAGATACTCTACTATCTTAGTAGATTCAACTGCTTATCATGCCAGCGAGCAAACAGCAGTAAAGCCATAACCGCACCAATTAAGGCCAAAAACATATCCGACTGAGTATCCCAGACATAACCTTGCGTGCCTAAAAATGATTCACTGGCCTCAGTACTCAGTAAAGACACCCACCACTCAATCAATTCATAAAACGCCGAAAAGCCCAGGCAAAAGCTGACGATAAAAAAGTTCATCCAGGCGCGGGAATTAAACACATTAAAACGAACAACCAACTCCCGACACAATATCGCCGGCATCAGACCCTGAAAAAAATGACCCAGCTTATCGTAATTATTCCGCTCCGCCCAGATATACTGCATAAAGCCATCAAAGTACGGCACCCTGGCATAGGTGTAATGTGCCCCAACCACCAACACAATCGCATGGAAAAATATCAGAACATACAATAAACCGCTTAGCTGAAATCGCCGATAAGTCAGTAATAAAATGACAGCCCCTACAATCGCCGGTAACGCTTCCAATGCCCAGGTCGCCAGATCATACGGCTGATAAGCCGACCACCCCAAAACCAGCAGGAACACCGCCAGTAAAAACCACAAAAACTGAACTGTCATTATATAACCGCCTCACTTAAATGTTATTACCCTTGTCTTTGACTCCCTGACTAAATTTTATTTGCCAAACCGACCCAAAAATTCTACCATAAACTTTTTAATCTAAAAATCACCATGACCACAGGCAGCCACGCAGCAGAGAACGATTCACGCAATCAGGATGTCCTTATTTATATTAACGGCGAAATGGTGCCCAGAAAGGATGCCAAAATCTCCGTATTCGACAGCGGTTTTATTATGGGTGACGGCATTTGGGAAAGTGCCCGTTTACATGAAGGTGTACTGGTGTTTATTGATGATCACTTAAAGCGTTTATTTAAAGGGGCTAAAGCGCTGGCGATGGATCTGGAATACAGTGCCGATGATTTTAAACGCATGCTGTACCAAACGGTGGAGGCCAACGATATGCATGATGACGTGCATTTACGTTTAATGGTAACCCGAGGCGTAAAAACCACGCCCTATCAGTCACCGGCAGCCACTGAGCCCGGTACCACTGTGGTCATTATCCCGGAATACAAAACACCTTCAACGCGCAAGAAAAACCAGGGTGTTAAATTATTCACCGCCCATGTACGACGCGGTTATCCGGACATCCAGGACCATAAAATTAATTCACACTCGAAACACAATTGCATTCAGGCTTGTATTCAGGCCATTGAAGCCGGGGCCGATGAGGCTCTAATGCTGGATCCGCATGGTTTTGTCGCCACCTGTAATTCCACCCATTTTTTTATCGTGGTGGACGGTGAAGTGTGGACGTCCACCGGTGATTTTTGCCTCGGCGGCATCACCCGGGGCAAAATAATTGATTTATGCAGCCAGTTAAACGTCCCGGTACATCAGAAAAACTTTTCTTTATTTGATGTCTACAGTGCCGATGAGGTCTTTATCACCGGCACCTTTGCCGGCGTCACACCGGTGGTATCTGTGGATGGCCGTAACATTGGTGAACCCGATCACTATGCCGTGATGAAAAAACTCCAAACCGGCTATCAGGCTTTGATTTACGAACAAGTCAGACAACACAGAAAATCATGAGTCTAACGCGCATTGCCATGTGGTCAGGACCACGTAACATCTCAACCGCCATGATGCGCGCCTGGGAAAATCGCGATGACACCGTGGTCATTGACGAACCTTTTTATGGCCCATTTTTAGCCCATAGTGGTGAAAATCACCCGATGAAAGAAGCGGTTATAAAACATCAAGGCCGGGAATATGCGCCTGTTTTAGACACATTATTGGCGTCACAAGCCGATGCAGTCGATATTTTCTATCAAAAACACATGGCGCATCATATGCTT
>CAZLAW010000170.1:0-3931 GCA_964557625.1 uncultured Marinicella sp. | reverse complement strand
TAAACCCCAAATCACATCATCATTATAGGTAAATTCCGCATATTCCTTAACCCCATCGCTGGTTTTAATGCGGTGATTAATTCTGTTTTCAGGGTTCTGAAAAAAAGCAAACGGTACGCCAAAAGTCCGTTCTACTTCATCCCGGCACACATCTAATTGATCCGGTTGTTTAATTTCACCAACAAAAGGGGTCACATAAAAGCCGCTGATAGACTCTACACTGTCTAAAAAGCCCCACAATTCGATGCGAGATTTGGGTACGCCAATTTCTTCTTCGGTTTCTCGCAATGCCGTGTGGCGAATATTTTTGTCCTGATTTTCATAGGCACCACCGGGAAAACTCACTTGACCGGAATGGTGCTTGAGCTGGCTGTGACGTTGGGTCAGTAAAACCCATGGTTTATTGTCTTGCCAATAAAAAGGAAACAGTACTGCAGCGGCCCGTTCGCTGTTTAACGCCGAACCGAACCAAACATCTTGGGCAATCAATTGTTGATTGAGGTGTTTTTGTATGTGCTGTTTAAACTGATGATCCAATGTTTTTTGACCTGAGTAAAAAAGGCAAGTTTAAAAACTTGCCTTTACTCAAATGATTGTGGCAAATAGCTTATTTGATGTCAACCAGGTGTACATCAAAGACCAACACTTCATTCGGTCCGATGGGACCTTGTCCTTGCTGGCCATATGCCATTTCTGGCGGTAAAAAGACTTGCCATTTATCACCTTTTTGCATCATCGGAATAATTTCCTGCCAGCCTTTCATACCGACTTTTGACATATCCATTTCCAACGGTTGTCCGCGATCATAGGTGCTGTCAAACTCCTGATAGTTATCAAAATTATCACTACCGATTAACTTACCTGAATAATGCACCACCACGGTATCGTCCAAAGAGGCATTTTTACCGGAGCCTTCTTCGATGACCCGGTATTGAATTCCGGACGCCAATTCTTTAATGCCGGTTTTCTTGCGGTTTTGGGCTAAAAACTCGTCACTGCGCTTTTTGTTGTCATCAGCAATTTTCTTGTATTGTTCAGCCTGGAACAACTGAAGTTTACGCTGATACTTAGCGAACTCTTCCGCCATTTTTTCACGCTCAAAGCTCGGATCTTTTTCAGCGGCCGCATCTTTTAAACCGGCCACAGCCTGGTCAATATTCAATTCAAAATCACTGTCTTTACGACCGGCCATTTGCAAGCCCATGCGATAACCCACCGCATAAGAAGCCATGTTTTTATCAAACGTAATGTCTGAACTTTTGGGTAATTCTTTTTGTCCGGCGTCATTTTGAGCGAAAACCGCCATAGCCAGAATCATTAATGTCAGTGTGAGTAATTGTTTCATTCCGTACCTCAGATTGATTAAGCGGCGTATTTTACGCCACGAATAGTTGTAACACAAGACAGGCCCGGGATTAATAAGTTCCGATTCAGGTTACATTTAATGCCTTTTTGTCGTGACTGTAGATTCTAATTTTTTTGTGGCTTGGTATAATCTGGTTTTTCATTCACTTTATGAGGAATCATGGCAAACGTACTGACTGAACTGAATAACCATATTTTCACCATCACCATTAACCGACCTGATAAGCTTAACGCCCTGAATCAAGACACATTATCAGAACTCAAACAGGCCACTGAAGATGCGGCCGCAAATGATGATGTGCGGGTGATTATTATTACCGGTAGTGGTGACAAGGCTTTTGTCGCCGGTGCTGATATCAATGAACTGGCTCAAACCAATGCCATCACCGGCATGCAATTTGCTCAATATGGGCAGCAGGTCTTTAATGCCATTGAAAACTGCGGTAAACCGGTGATTGCGGCGGTCAACGGATTTGCCCTGGGTGGTGGTTGTGAATTGGCCATGGCCTGTCATTTGCGCATTGCCAGTGACAATGCCCGTTTTGGCCAACCCGAAATCAAACTGGGCGTCATTCCCGGATTTGGCGGTACCCAGCGCTTAACCCGGCTGGTGGGCAAAGGCAAGGCCATGGAAATGAATTTACTGGGCGACATGGTATCGGCCAATCAGGCTGAACAAATGGGACTGGCCAACTTAGTTGTTCCACAAGGTGAGCTCATGAAAACCGTAAACAAAGTGGCCGAACAGCTGGCGCAATCGGCACCCATTGCCTTGCATATGATCATTGACAGCATTAACCGTGGATTGGAATGTGGCATGTCAGAGGCACTGGATTATGAAGTTAAAGCCTTCGGTGTGTGCTGTTCATCAGAAGACAAAAACGAAGGCACCGCAGCCTTTTTAGAAAAACGTCAGGCTAAATTTACCGGCCAATAACGTAAATCAATAATTTAATCCTAAAAAAAGCCCGACTCGCATCGGGCTTTTTTTTGCAGTATCGTTTGGTTAGCTCTGATTAACCTTGCGGTAAGTGTAAATAATCACCGCAACAAATGTCACCACACCAAGCCAGCCGCCCCAGGCAAAGCCTTGCATAAAGGGCACCTGGCCCTGGAACATCACCGCCGCCACGGCCACCAATACACCCATCAACGCTTCACCGGTAATTAAACCGGAGGCCAACAATAAACCGGTGGCATTTTTACGCCCACGGACTTCCCTGGGTTGCTTCAGGGCTTTCTTCTGTAAGTAGTAAGATAATAAACCACCGATAAAAATGGGCACAGAAAGCCCCAGCGGCAAATAGACACCGACTGCAACAGCCAACACCGGAAAACGAAAATCAGAGCCGCGTTTTTCCTGAATCTTATCCAGAATAATCAACGCCACCGCCAAAGCAAAACCAATAAAAATAAAGGTCCATTCGATGCCACCACCAAAAATACCGCTGGCCAGGGCTTCCATTAAACCGGCTTGCGGTGCGGCCAGTGGTTGTGCATCAGGATTCAGCGGTGAAGGCCGACCGATACCGTATCCTTGATCCAGTACATTCAGTACAAAAGGAATCACAAGTGCAGCAGCCACCACACCGACCACCTGAAATATTTGCTGACGCCATGGGGTGGCACCCACCACATGACCGCACTTTAAATCCTGCATGTTATCACCGGCAATCGCTGCCGCCGAACAGATTAATCCGGCCAGGAAAATCACCGCAATCGGCCCTAAGGTCGCTGCCGGACCTTCGTTACCCATGATTTGAAATAAAATCAAAGCCGATACAATCACGGTGGCAATGGTGACACCGGAAATCGGGTTGTTCGATGAACCCACCAAACCCGCCATATAACCGGCCACAGAAGCGAAAATAAAACCAAACACCAGCATTAAAAAGGTCATAATGGAGGCGATCATCACCGCATCCGGGTAATCACCGAGTGCGGTTTTAAATATAAAAAAGACCGGTACAATGGCCAACAACACCACCAAACCCACATAATGAATCGGCGTGTCAAATTCCGTGCGAGGAATGCCGCCCTGGTGGTTTTCACTGCTTTTATAGGCATCCAAACTTGATTTGACGCCCTGCCACAAGGGCTTTGCCAGGCTGATTAATGACCACAAACCGCCAATCATCATGGCGCCGACACCAATGCGACGGTTGTTTTGCCAGGATTCACCGGCAATTTGACCCCATTGACTCGCTGTCAACTCTGTTAACGGTGTGGCGGTATCTATACCGGTGGCCGCCATAATGGCATCACCGTTAAAGGCCCAATTTAATGGCACTCCAATAAGCGTGCCAATGACACCGCCCAGAAACACCAAAAAAGCAATGTTTAAGCCGACAATAAAGCCCACGCCCAATAAGGCAGGACTTAATGTAATGTTGGCCATAAACAGATAACTGCCGCTGAAAAATGATTTAACCGTGGCGAGTCCCGAAGCCAGCAGACCGATGCCCGATTCGAATAATTTAACCACGCCACCAATAACCGCCGCTTTTAATAAGGTGGCAAAACCTTGTGAAGCGACAGTGTCTTTAACATCGTGTAACCGATCATT
>CAZLAW010000169.1:0-3949 GCA_964557625.1 uncultured Marinicella sp. | reverse complement strand
CTAAACCGGCCAGCACCAAAAACAGCCAGGTTGTATCACTAAACGCATGGTCCGCGTGCTGATGCATAATAAGCAAATAGGCAATGCATGGCAGAGCCCAAATGGCGGTTTCCCAAAATAAGCCGATTAACGGTCGGACATCGAGCTTTTTGCGGACCAGACCATAAAACCCGAATGACAGAGCTAAAGCCAGCGACACCCAGGGCGCCTGACCCAAATAAATGCCTAAAAAAATGGTCGAGGCACAGGCCAGGATCAAACTGATGGTTTGCCATTTATTTAAGCGCTCACCTAAAAACAACAAGCCCAGAAAAACATTAATCAAAGGGTTAATAAAATAACCCAAAGAAGTCGCCAGAATCTGGTCATGAGTCACCGCCCACACAAAAATCAGCCAATTGCCAACCACCAGCGCGCCGCTTAATAACAAGCCCATAATCTGCTGTCGTGTCAGTTTCAGTGCGTGCCATAAGCGGCGTTCCCGGATGGCCAGAAACAGCAGTAAAAACAAACCGCCCCAAACCACCCGATGGGCAATAATGGTCAGCGCCGGGACATGCTGGATGTATTTAAAAAATATCGGTACAAAACCCCAAAAGGTAAAACAAAAAATGGCGGCGGCAAAGCCTTTTTGTTGGTCGGTCATCATTGGTGTGTCCCCGGTTTTATCAATTGCATGTCAAAGCGTGACAACAACACATGTTAGTCGTTGTTTAAACAACCGGCCGCCTTGAGCTTAGCGATCAGTGGCTGTAACTCAGTGTCATAATTTTGCCACATCGCCACCGAATCGGTATACACTTTTTGTCGTACCTGACTGGCGCTGGCAGTGGCTGCAGCCTGTTTGTTTTTATGAAATTCCAGACACTTATCCTGCCAACTTAAATCTAAAAACGACAACACGGAACGTGCTTGTGTTTCTAAATCTGCCACAAGGTCCTCATAATAAACAGTTTTGACACGATCGCCTCCTATGTTTTGCCAGTGATTTAACAGTTGATTGTGGGCAATGTAATAATCTGCCATTTCAGACAGGTCATAAGAAAACGGATAAGAGTCATGATTAAACATTTGTTTATAAACAGAGTAGCACACAGACACCGGGTGGCGTTGCATAATAATGACTTTAGCGCCGGGCAGTGCTTTAAGTATCATGCCAACATAATAGCTGTTTTGCGGGAATTTATCGGTAAATCTGGGGGTTTCGCCACAACTGGTGCGGGCATTCTTTAAAAATGCTTTCCCCAACGCCTTAAAATCCAATTGACTGGATGCGGTCACCATGTCAGTTCGGCTTAATTGCTGGCCGTGATGTTTTTGCTGTAAAGAGCGTAACAGACAGCGGTTAAAATGTTTGAGCTCACCGGCTGCTGTGACGTCGTCGTGACTGCTAATAATCCGATCCAGTAATGTGGTTCCTGATCGTGGTAAGCCGACAATAAAAATAGGTTGTGTTTGACTGGCGTCATAATCACAATCTGATAAAAAGGACGCATCAAAATCCTTCTGAATCTGACGCATAAAAGCCACATCTGAATTAATGTCGTATTGAAAAGTGCTTCGATACAAATCAGCGGCTTTTTTTCGTGCCCGGAAACTCTCTTTAAAATACTGAATATCTTCCAGTTCTTTGGCCAAGCTGAATAATATTTTGCTGTGATCTGTGTCTGAAGCCCATTTCCGTTGACTCAAGTCGTTGAGTTTGTCGATGTGGTTACTGTTTGGGCTTTGTTTTTTGAGGTGGCTGAGAAAAAACCAGACATCGGCATTAAGGGGATTTAGTGTTAACGCTTTTTGGCCTAATTCGGCGGCTTGTTCAAGGCGGCCAAAGTTTTGCGCAATCATGGCTTGCTTTAAAAGCCAACCGCTGTGATGGGGTTGGGTTTTACTTAAATGCTTAAATAATAATCCGGCTTCCTTAAACGCATAGTTGATCTCTAAAAATCGGGCTAATTGCTCATTCGCATTGTCTTGCGCCAGTGGTGTTTGGGCCAACTTTTTGGCAATGGGTAAGGCCTCGGCAGGTTCATTGATACTGTCCAGCATCATGACTTCCTGGAAAGCAAATAAGCCATTATCCGGTTCCAGTTCACGGGCTTTTTTGATGGCCCGCCGGGCTTCGCTGATCTGGTTATTCTGGAAGTATAAAAAAGCACCGGTTAGCCAGGCTGGCGCAAAACCGGGGTGCGTTCTGTGTAAGTCTTTAACCAGTGAAAGGGCTTGCGAAATTTGTTTCTGACCGGCTAATTGATTAACCCTGACCAGTAATTGTTGGGGTGAGTTAGGTACCGTCATGAATATGTCGTCTAAAACCTGCCATTGTAATGAGGCAGGTGATTTAATTCAATCAGACGCGTCTTGAGCCCGTGTGAATGAATCCTTATAATAGGCCGCTCTTTAATAAGGTGATGACTGTGGGTAATATATTGTGGATTGCATCTTATCCAAAATCGGGTAATACCTGGGTGCGGGCTTTTTTGCATAACTACATCGAAAACGCTCAACGTCCACAGGATATCAACCAGCTGCATCAGCAGTTTGTCGATGAAGTTAAATCCCATCGCTACCAGGCCTTTATTCCCGGGGATAAGAAAACCACTGATTTAAGCTTGGAAGACATTTGTGCCATCAGGCCCATGGTCCAAGCTCAAATGGCCGCACAAGCACCGGCCACTTTATTTGTCAAAACCCATAACTTTCAGGGTGAATATAAAGGTTATCCTTTGCATAACTGGCAGGTGTCTTCCGGCGCTATATATATTGTCAGAAATCCACTGGATGTGGCGGTTTCTTTAAAACACTATTTTGATTACAGTTATGATGAGGCCATTGCCTATATGGCCGAAGACATGGCCGGCACCCCCAATGAACCTGAAAATGTACCTCAGGTAATTTCTTCCTGGAGTCAGCATGTGGCCAGTTGGACACAGGGCGGACGCAATATGTTGGTATTGCGGTATGAAGACTTGTTGGCACACCCGCAACGCAGTTTTCGTAAAATTGAAGCCTTGCTGGGGGTGAAAAAAGATGTCAAGAGGCTGCAAAAAGCCATTCGCTTTTCTTCTTTTAACCAGTTAAAAAAACAGGAGCAGTCGAAAGGATTCGCTGAGAAGCATGAAAACGCGGGGCAATTTTTCAGACAAGGGCAGCCGGATCAGTGGCGTGAACAATTATCGGACAAGCAAATCAAACAAATTATTAAAGACCACCACGATCAAATGGCTCGGTTTAAATATATTCCGACAGGTTATTGATTATGCGTGGGAAAGCGGCTAAGCCGCTTGTCCCGCCGAGCCGATTAGGACAGCATATGTGGTCATATGGTTTTGCCGAAACTAAAGAAGCGTGACGAAATGTCTGTTAAGGACGTGAACGCAGCGACCACTTGCGCGCTGTGCTCTCGCGGCAAATCACCTTCCGTGGGGCCAGTCAGAGACGAAGAGAATAACCAATGAGCATCTGGGGTTTCACGCAGTGAAGCCAAGCCTTGTCTGAATGGTGTTATTCGTGCGAGGTCACAGCCATGTTCGTGGCGAACGCTAAATTGGTTTACGCGCCCTGTTCTTGCCGGGGACCTACATCCTGAAGGCCATTAATTGTCGGAAACAAAAGTAAATGAAGTCCCAAGAACATTCTTTGATTAAAAACACCGACTATCATCCGTATTGTGAATGCGGTCACAATCATCATCTGACCATCATTTATTATTATCGGGTGTCACAGACACAATGAATTGTTGAAGATTTATTTTAAGAGATAGCAAATAAATACTTTGACTTTATGAAAAGTTAACCTGAAAATAGTGAACAATTGGCGTTGTAAGGCGCTGATAGCCATATAGCGAGCCTTATGTTTGTGTCATACTATTGTTAAGATTTTGTAAAAAAAGCCCATTTGTGTCTTTTTTTTACGAAATTAAAGTGTTAGTATGTGCAGCGTAGGGAATCTA
>CAZLAW010000168.1:0-3962 GCA_964557625.1 uncultured Marinicella sp. | reverse complement strand
TGAGGTCTTTGTTTTTAATCGCTTCAAAGCGCAATTTATCGCAGGCATCAGAAGCGTTTGATATTAATTCGCGCAGAAAAATATCTTTGTTCGAATATAGAGAATGAATCACCAGGTCAAGCACCTGATTCACTTCTGCCTGAAATGTGTGTTTTTTGGCTGTTTGGCTCATGATTAATCGTAAAATTTTAGGATGCCAGTAAATTAGGGATGATTGAGTGGTTTTCAAGACGCAAGTGTGTGTCGAAAGCGGGGACAGTCATGTAAAATGTGGATTTTGTTCTTTTGAATCGAAATTATGACGATTAACTGGTTTCCCGGCCACATGCACAAAGCCCAAAAAGAGATTCGGGCTTTGTTGCCGGAGGTGGATTTGGTGATTGAGGTGCTGGATGCGCGGTTACCGTACAGTTCACAAAATCCCTTACTGGCCAAAATTCGCGGGCATAAACCCACCATTCAATTACTGAATAAAGCGGATTTAGCGGATGCCAATGTGACTAAGCTGTGGCTACAGGCTTTCGATGAGGTTAATCAGGCCAGGGCTTATGCCGTCAGTCAGTCCGAGCCGGCGGTGATGAAACAGATTCCCGACTGGTGTCGCGCCATGTTCCCTGAGCGTGAGGTCAATAAAAAGCCCATTCAGGTCCTGATTATGGGCGTGCCTAATGCCGGTAAATCAACGGTGATTAATGTCATTGCCGAACGCGGTATCGCCACCACCGGTGACGAAGCGGCGGTGACCAAACGACAGCAGCGGATTAAATTACCGAAGAATGTGATTTTGCATGACACCCCGGGTGTTCTGTGGCCGCGATTTGACAATCAATACAGTGCGCATCGCTTGGCGATTGCCGGCAGTATTAAGTCTTCGGTGGTGGATATGGGGGATCTGGCGCATTTCCTCACCACTTTTTTAGCCGGACATTATCCGCAAGCCATCCAAGAGCGGTTTCAGGTTAGTGTTAATGGCGACTTCGATACCGCTGATGAGATGGCGGTTTATGAACTGATGGAGGCCATGGCCAAAGCCCGACATTTTGTTAAAGCCGGTCATCAGGCGGATATGGAACGCTTTTATCGTCAATTAATCACTGAATTTCGGCAAGGCCAATTGGGGCGTATTACTTTAGAAACGCCGGCCATGCAAAAAAAGGAAGTGGCTGAAGTTGAGCAAATGCTGGCCGAAAAAGCCGCCAAAAAAGCCGCGCGAAAACAGCGCTTTAAAAAGAAGCGTTAAATGATTAATTACCAGCCACCTAAAACAACCATTGAAGTGGTGTATGGTGATGACGATATTCTGGTGGTCAATAAACCCGCGGGCTTATTGTCTGTACCGGGGCGGATTTATAAAGATTGTCTGATGAGTCGGTTGCAAGAGAAATTCCCAAGCGTGCGTTGTGTCCATCGTCTGGATATGGAAACCTCCGGTTTAATGGTGCTGGCTTTACATAAGCCGGCCCAAGCGCATTTGAATAAACAATTTGAGCAGCGGCGGGTGGATAAACACTATGTGGCTCGGGTCATCGGTCACCCGAAAAATGATACAGGTGAAGTCAATGTGCCGTTAATCTGCGACTGGCCCAATCGGCCCAAGCAAAAAGTGGATTTTGACGGCGGTAAGCCGGCGTTAACGCATTGGTCGGTACAGCGTCGGGAGGCGGCCACCACGTTGTTGAACTTAACACCGGTCACGGGTCGTTCTCATCAATTGCGGGTACATTTATGGCATACGGGCTTACCGATTGTGGCTGATTCGCTTTATCAGCCAGCGGCGATGGACCGGGAGCAAATAAAGCAGATCAAAACAATACAACGCAAAAAGAACCGTCACAGTTTGCATCTGCACAGTACACTTTTACAGTTGATGCATCCGGTGAACGGTGAAGTTATGACTTTTGAATCACCTGTACCTTTTTAGGCGCTTCAATAAACAAAGGTGTGTTCCTGGGACTTCATTTACCTGGCCTAACCGGCTCGGCGGGTCGTGCTGCTCAGCAGCACTCCATGGCAAATTAGGGTAAAATCAAATATTTAATGAACGATAATAACGTGACTCAGGACAGTGAATATTTTAATCAGGCGCGGGGTTTTTTGACCCAATGGGTGTTGACGCCGGAACAAGCCATGCAGAATCAGTCGCCGCGTCTGGTGTTTTCGCATGTCCCCAAAACCGGTGGTACCACGCTGGAAACGATCCTGGCGAAAAATTATCGCTTGTCAGATGTGCTGCACCTGAATGCCCCGGAGTTTAAACGTTATCCGGAGATACTGCAGTTAAAGAAAAACCCGCCGCGATTTATCTGTGGCCACCATCCCCTGCATTCACCACTCTATCGGCATTTACCGCCGGCGCCGTTGTTTCATTTGACCCTGTTGCGTGAACCGGTGTCACGGGTCCTGTCTTACTACAATTATCTGCGACATAAAACCGACCACCCGTTACATTCGCAGGCCTGTGATTTGGATTTGGTGGATTTTGTGCAAAGTGGCGCCAGCCCGGAGTTAAATAATGGTCAGGCGCGGCGATTCAGCGGTTATTTACACCAGACGCCACCGGATGATCAGACCTTGTTTGAAATGGCACGGAATGTTTTGCGTGGTTGTTTTTCGCTGGTGGGCACCACGGCCTGTTTTGATGAGACTTTGCTGTTATTGCATTATTTTCTGGGCTTTTCTGATATTTTCTATCAGCGCCGTAATCAATCGCCACAACGCATAAAATCTGAGGAATTAAACGCTCACCAACGCTCGGTTATCGCGCGTTATAACCAGGCTGACGCCCATTTATACCGTTACGCCGAAACCCGGCTGAACAAGCTGATGTCTGAATATATTTCAGATACATTGATACAGAAATTCCGTGAATCCAATTCACAAAATCACCAATGGTCTGGATAAATCTGACCGTTTTTAGCACCAATGGGCGTTAAAGAACATTAATTTTCACAGAATTAAGATTCGGAAACGATTGAATCAATTTAATAAGTACATTGTTTTGTTACAATAACAGACTTCTGCAGAGGTCCAAGACAAGAGACCCCGATACAGACCCAAGAGGGATATGAATGGATAAAACAACAAACATACTGGTGGATGGTTTTAACCTTGCTTTAAAAAAAGGCTCCGGCATTAAAACCTACGGCATGACCACCCTCGATGCCTATCAGAAGTTGGGTTATGACGTGGGGGTACTCACAGATAATCAATTTGTCACCGGCGAAAACGCTTTACTGGATGAGGTTAATTTATTTGACCAGGATGAGGTGCGTTTGCATCCCTGGTTAAATTACAAATGGCTTCGCAATCTGCGCGCGGCCAGTTATATGCTGCGATCACGCCAATCACACCGGGTGGTGCCGCATTATGTGGAGCCGGATCCGGATAATTATTTATCCAAAGTCGGTGGTGATAAATACCGCTATATTGAAAATGTCCCCGATGTGTTCCATATGGCCAACCGCATGTTTACGCTGACCAAATGGCTCACCAAAATCAAACCCACTGAAAAACCGGATATATTTCACCTGACCACACCCTGGCCGGTGAGAATTCCCGGGGTCAAAACCGTGGTCACGATACATGATTTGATTCCGTTAAAAATCCCGTTTACCACCCTGGATTTTAAAAAATACTTTTATTATTTGTTTAAACAGGCGGCTGAATCGGCGGATTTGATTTTGTCGGTGTCTGAACACACCAAAAAAGACATCATGAATATTTACGGTATTTCCGAAGATAAAATCAAAGTCACGTACCAATCTTACCGGGCGTCGAAAACGGTCAATCATGACGACGCAAAGACCTATTTAAAAGCCCAAAAGCTCACCCCTCAAAAATATATTTTGTTTGTGGGTAATATTGAACCGAAAAAGAACATCAAACAACTGATTCAGGCCATGGCCTATGTGAAGAAAGGTTACAAATTAGCGGTGGTGGGACGCAAAGCCTGGATGCATGAA
>CAZLAW010000167.1:0-3994 GCA_964557625.1 uncultured Marinicella sp. | reverse complement strand
TTTCTGGGCGATTACTGATCGCTGAAATGAGATTTTTTTTGGAGGTATATTGATATGTTTGAATTAATGGAAAACGATAGCATCGGTGCAGTCATTAAGGTGATTGGGGTCGGTGGTGGCGGTGGTAACACCGTGCAACAGATGGTGGACGCCAATATTGACGGTGTCGAGTTTATTTGCGCCAATACAGATATGCAGGCATTGGAAAAAACCAATTGCAAAAATGTCATCCGCATTGGTCAGAATGTCACCAAAGGCTTGGGTGCCGGTGCCAATCCGGAAGTCGGTCGACAAGCCGCTTTGGAAGACACAGAGCGCTTAAAAGAAAGCCTGCAGGACACGGATATGGTGTTTATTACCGCCGGTATGGGTGGTGGTACCGGCACCGGTGCCGCGCCGGTGATTGCCCAAATTGCCAAAGAAATGGGTGTATTAACGGTGGCAGTGGTGACCAAGCCGTTTCCTTTTGAAGGAAAACGACGCATGGATGTGGCCAATAAGGGTATTCAGGATTTAGAGCAGCATGTGGATTCCCTGATTACCATCCCCAACGGTAAATTATTAACCCATTTTGGCCGTGATGTGACCTTATTAAATGCCTTTAAAGCGGCCAATGATGTGTTACAGGGTGCGGTGCAGGGCATTGCTGAATTGATTACCTGTCCGGGTCTGGTTAATGTTGACTTTGCGGACGTACGTACCGTCATGAGTGAAATGGGCATGGCGATGATGGGTTCAGGTTCCGGTAAAGGTGATGACCGCGCGGCGGCCGCCACTGAATTGGCGATGAATTCACCTTTGCTTGAAGACATTGACATGCATGGCGCTAATGGCGTCCTGGTTAATATTACCGCCGGTATGGATTTAACCATTGGTGAATATGATGAAATCGGTGATTTGATTAAAGAATATGCATCCGATGAGGCCACCGTGGTGGTCGGTACCTCCATTGATATGGAGATGAAAGATGAAATCCGGGTTACAGTGGTGGCCACCGGCTTGAACAAAAGCGCCAAGAAAAAGCAGTTCAAATCGGTGGAAATTGTCCGTGAAGCCACCAATAATCAGGTTGAACAACCTTTGCGCGCCACCCGAGAAGAGGGTCGTGATGAGAATGACAGTGGTCGCGCGGTGGTTAATCAGCTCAGAAGCGATGATAAAGCCCAGGAGGCCGATGATTATTTAGATATCCCGACTTTTTTAAGAAACCAGTTGGACTAAGAAACCAGTTGGACTAAGTGGCGATGTTCGGATTATCACACCGGACAAAATGTGAAATAAAGGTGCGGCGTACCTCCCGTCGCACCGATTTCAGTTATGTGATAAATAAGCCACAACCGTTGTTTAAAAACAACAAAACCCTTGTTTAGTCCTTAACTTGTGATACAATCGGCAAAAAATTGACCATAACGGCTCTATTCAGTCATTTATGATTGCACAACAAACACTTAAAAATACCGTTCGCGCCACCGGCGTGGGCATTCACTCCGGGCAAAAAGTTTTTATCACATTACAACCTGCACCGGTCAATACCGGCATCGTCTTTCGGCGGGTTGATTATAAGCAACCCGTGGCGATTCAATCCAATGCCTGCAATGTGGGTGAGACCAGTATGTCAACCACATTGGTGAAAAATGGCGTTAAGGTCGGCACGGTTGAACATTTGATGGCCGCCTTTGCCGGTATGAACATCGACAATTGTTATGTTGACTTAAGTGCTTCAGAAGTGCCGGTGATGGATGGATCATCCGGGCCTTTTGT
Source organism: uncultured Marinicella sp. (assembly GCA_964557625.1). Classification (GTDB taxonomy): domain Bacteria; phylum Pseudomonadota; class Gammaproteobacteria; order Xanthomonadales; family Marinicellaceae; genus Marinicella. Next base: position 2,233 of record CAZLAW010000167.1, on the reverse strand, counting down.
GTTTTTGATTCAATCCGCCGGTATTCAGGAACAAGACGCCCCGCGACGCTTTATTAAGATTAAAAAAGAAGTCAAAATCACAATGGATGACAAATACGCCGTCCTCAAACCGGGTAACAGCAGTCGTTATTCGTTTGAAATTGAATTCGATCATCCGGCTTTTGAAGACCATTGCCGGTATGCTGAAATCGATTTAAACAGTCAGTCCTTTATTAAAGAAGTTTCTCGTGCACGCACTTTTGGTTTTATGCGTGATATCGAAATGCTACGCAGTCATAACCTCGGCTTAGGCGGCAGTATGGATAATGCCATCGTTCTGGACGATTATCGGGTGTTAAATAATGATGGTTTGCGCTATGAATCTGAATTTGTCAAACATAAATTGTTAGACGCCATTGGTGATATTTATCAATTGGGTCATCCTATTATCGGCCAGTTCCACGGCTATAAATCAGGTCATGCGTTAAATAATGAACTGGCACGCGCCTTACTGGCTGATGAATCTGCTTACGAAATCATTACTTTTGAAGGCAAAAAAGACCGGCCAGCCGCCATGTTACCGGCCTATTTGGCTACATAACACCTTTTTTTATCATCCGCTTTAATCCAATTGTGATTGGGCAAAATCAATGTCCATGGCTTGCAGTGCATCCAAAGGTTTTTGATTGGCTGCCTGCTGATACAGTTCTGTGGCTTGGCTCACCGCATCTTTTTCTTTTAATAAAATATAGGCATTGCCGGCTTCAATTAAATTGATGGGTGTCGGTGCCAGTGACAATGCCTGATCAATGTGTTCATGAGCCAGTTTGGCTTTGGCGCCATAAGTGATACCGCCCAGGGTTGCACCCACCTTGTTAATGATTTCAGCATGATAAAGTGCCATGGCCATGTGGGCTTCGGCATGTTTGGGTTGGTGCTCAAGAACTGCACTTAAGCGTGATTTAATTTTACCGCCCATACCCTGGTGCAAAGCCTTGGTGACTGAGATGGATTGAGAATAGCGTCCCATGGTTAACGCGGTGGTGAATTCACAGTTATAGTCGAAATGACTGTCTTCACATAAATTGACACCATGTAGATAAGCATCGTTTAACAATTCAGTGGAGACGTTGTCGTTTTCACAGATATAATCTGTATAGGCGACCACCGACCGAAGTAAAACAGGTAAACCTTTAATGCCTAAACCACGTCCCATTCTGGCCGCATCAGCAAAATGACCTTGATGAAAAGCCAGCCAGGCATCCAACAGGTCACCTGAAGGTAATTGTGCTAAATCGGCCTGATGCAGTTGTGGCCAGCGTTCTTTTAATTCGCTTTTGCTTAACGTTAAAATAAAGTCGGGGTCGGTGTCGTGCCAATCATTAAATTTCATATTTTTTTACAATTATTTGGTTGTTTAGTGTGTTTACTCTACGGGTTCTGATTATGATACCCATATCAGCAATAAAACACAATTAAGTGAGGTTTAAAAAATGAACACAAATCAAGTGAAAGAATCAGCCAAAAATATTTATTTAGCCGGTATGGGTGCCGTTTCAATGGCCCAGGAAGAAGCGGTTAAATTGTATTCAAAAGGCAGCAAAGAAAGCCAAAAATTCTATGATCAGTTGATCAAAGAAGGTAAAAAATTTGAAAAGAAATCTAAAAAATCAGTCAATGAAACCACTGAACTGGCGGAAAAGAAAGTCAAAGGTTTAAAAGCCTACGCCAACGAACAAGTGGAAAAAATTGAGCGATTGTTTGAAACCCGCGTTGAAAATGCTTTACACAAGTTGGACATCCCAACCGGTGAAGACATGGATAAACTCAGTAAAAAAATTGACGCTTTAACCAAAGAAATCAAAAAATTGGAAAAAACTGAGAAATAACGCAGGTTCAATACCGTGTCCCCCAAAACAGTGGCCAGGGATGGTTGCTGTTTTTTTTTGTGGCCTTTGCATAAGTCCCATGACTTATACAAAGGTCCCATTACTTCTAAAGCCCGCGAACCTTTAATCACCCTTGAAAAATGCTACAATAAGCATCATCTTCAACTCAGTTCAATATTTTGAAATAAAATGTCATTAAAACTCACAGAACAAGCCGCTAATCGGATTCAGCATTTTTTGCAACAAGATGACAATGCCATTGGATTTCGCGTTAAAGTGAAAAAAATGGGCTGCTCCGGCTGGGGATATGATGTCAGCATTGCCCACGACAAACAATACGGTGAAGCGGTCTTTGAAGATCACGG
>CAZLAW010000166.1:0-4056 GCA_964557625.1 uncultured Marinicella sp. | reverse complement strand
TTTTCGCAGTGATCTGGATTACCATGAAGTACATCTGGCCGGTAATCTTGGGTGCCATGGAGGAGCGCGAGAAAAAAATCGCCGACGGTTTAGCGGCCGGCGATCGTGCTGAAAAAGAACTGCAAAGCGCCAAAGCCAAGGTCGAAACGCTGATTATTGAAGCCAAAGAGCAAGCCGGTCAGATTAAAGAGCAGGCGAATCAGGTGGCCAATAAAGTGAAAGACCAGGCTAAAAATGACGCGTTGGCAGAAAAAGAACGCCAATTGGCGGCGGCTGAAGCTGAGATTGAGCAACAAGTTAACCGCGCCCGTGAACAACTGCGACAGCAAGTGGCTGCGCTGGCTGTGGCCGGCACGGAAAAACTGATTAGTCAGGAAGTTGACGCCAAAAAGCATGCCCAATTATTGGATGAGTTAATCGCAGAGATTTAAGCATGAGTGAGTTGATAACTTTAGCCAGACCTTATGCCAAAGCGGCCTATGAATTCGCCAAATCGGTGGATCAGGTGTCGCAGTGGCAAAAACAGTTGGCCGTGGCTGCCGGACTGGCAGAACATGATGAAGTGGCGGCTGTTTTCACGGATCCGGATGTCACCGATCAGCAGTTGGTGGATCTCATTGTCGGTGATGAAAAAAACAGTCATTATGAGAATTTCATTCGCTTAATGATTGAAAATGACCGACTGCCTTTACTGCCGGATGTGGCGGATCTTTATCAACATTACTATGAGCAAGATTCAGGCGCGCTAACCGTACAGGTACAATCTGCAGCACCACTGAGCGAAGACCAGCAACAACGGTTAACCGCCGCTTTATCTCGCCGCACCGGTAAAGACATCACTTTATCCATTGAAGTGGATGAATCTTTGTTGGGCGGGGCAAAAATTCACTGCGGTGATTTGGTTATCGATGGCACCTTAAGTGGTAAAATCGAGCGATTAAAAACAGAACTATTTAACTAATATTTTCAGGCGATCAACATCGCTGAAAAGAAGCAACGAGGAGCACCAATGCAAACGACATTGAATCCATCAGAAATAAGCGAACTGATTAAAGACCGAATTAAGGACTTTAAGGTTCAATCAGAGGCCCGTACAGAAGGCACCATTGTGAGTGCTCAAGACGGTATTGTACGAATTCACGGCCTGGCCGATGCCATGCAGGGTGAAATGATTGAGTTGCCCGGTGACACTTACGCGCTGGCTTTGAACCTGGAAAGAGATTCCGTTGGTGCGGTGATTTTAGGTGACTACGGTCATATTTCAGAAGGTGACAAGGCCAAATGTACCGGTCGTATTCTGGAAGTGCCGGTGGGTCCTGAATTATTGGGCCGGGTGGTTGATTCATTGGGTAACCCCATTGATGGTCACGGCCCGATTAAAACCAAGTTGACTTCACCAATTGAAAAAATTGCCCCGGGTGTTATTGACCGTAAATCTGTTGATCAGCCGGTACAAACCGGAATGAAATCCATTGACGCCATGGTGCCGATTGGACGTGGTCAGCGTGAGTTGATTATTGGTGACCGACAAACCGGTAAAACAGCGGTTGCGATTGATGCCATCATCAACCAAAAAGGTACCGGTGTGATCTGTATTTATGTGGCCATTGGTCAAAAACGCTCGTCAGTGGCGTCATTGGTGCGTAAACTGGAAGAGCACGGCGCCATGGAGCACACCATTGTGGTGGCTGCCACCGCTTCTGATTCTGCGGCCATGCAATACATTGCACCTTATTCAGGTTGTGCCATGGGCGAATACTACCGTGACCGTGGTGAAGATGCCCTGATTACCTATGATGATTTGACCAAACAAGCCTGGGCTTATCGTCAGGTTTCTCTGTTGTTAAAACGTCCGCCGGGCCGTGAAGCGTATCCGGGTGACGTGTTTTACTTACACTCCCGTTTATTGGAACGTGCCGCACGTGTGAATGCGGATTACGTAGAACGATTTACCGACGGTGAAGTGAAAGGTAAAACCGGCTCATTAACCGCTTTACCGATTATTGAAACCCAGGCCGGTGACGTGTCTGCGTTCGTACCGACTAACGTGATTTCAATTACCGACGGTCAGATTTTCTTAGGTACTGATTTGTTTAACTCAGGTATTCGTCCTGCGATTGATGCCGGTTTATCGGTATCCCGTGTGGGTGGTGCTGCGCAAACCAAAATCATTAGGAAACTCGGTGGTGGGGTGCGTCTGGCATTGGCTCAATTCCGTGAGTTGGCGGCATTTGCCCAGTTTGCATCCGACTTGGATGAAACCACCCGAGCACAATTAGAGCGTGGTCAACGGGTCACAGAATTGATGAAGCAAAAACAATATTCACCCATGAGTGTGGCTGAAATGGCGGTGTCCCTGTATGCGGTTGATCGCGGTTATATGGATCAGGTCGAGTTGGACAAGATCGGTGATTTTGAGCATGCTTTAATTGACCACATGAATAATAACAGCGAAGCAATAATGAACAAAATCAACGAAACCGGAGACTTCAATGATGAAATTGAAGCTCAGTTAAAAGCCGGTGTTGAAGATTTTATGAAAACAGGCAGCTTCTAAAGCAGCCCGTTGTTGAACCAGTAACAGGTAGTAGATATGGCAGTTGGCAGTGAAATCGTCACAAAAATAAAAAGCGTTAAGTCCACCCGTAAGGTGACCACCGCTTTGGAAATGGTGTCGGCGAGTAAAATTAAAAAAGCCCAGGACCAAATGGAAACCTCACGCCCGTATGTGCGTAAAATCAAGGAAATGATTAACCACCTGGCCCAGGCAACGCCTGAGTATAAACACCCGTTTATGCATGACCAGGATGGAGATCGTGTGGGTTACATCATCATTTCCACCGATCGTGGATTGTGTGGTGGTCTGAATGCCGGCTTGTTTAAACAAACCGTTATTAATATGCGCGAATGGGAGTCACAAGGCAAGAAAATTGACGTGGTCACCGTGGGTAATAAAGCCACCACCATGTTCAAAAACAGCAGTGTGAACCTGAAAGCCAATATTTCATCGCTGGGTGACAATCCAAAGCTCACCGAACTGATTGGTGTGGTTAAAGTGATGTTGGATGCCTATTCGGCGGGTGAATTAAGCCATGTTTACCTGGCTTACAATGATTTTATCAACACCATGACCCAGAAACCGGCGGTGGATCAATTGTTACCCTTACCGGCCGGTGATGAAGCGGTCTCACGGGCTAATTGGGATTATATTTATGAGCCCGATGCCAAAGAAGTATTGGATAACCTGATGACCCGTTATATTGAATCATTGGTTTATCAAGGGGTGTTAGAAAACCTGGCCTCTGAGCACGCTGCCCGCATGGTGGCGATGAAGTCGGCCACGGACAACGCCTCAGACTTAATTAAAGATCTGCAATTGGTCTATAACAAAGCCAGACAAGCAGCCATTACACAAGAAATTTCAGAAATTGTCGGCGGTGCCGCCGCTGTATAGGAGAAGTCAGACTATGAGTTCAGGTAATATTGTACAAATCATTGGTGCGGTTGTTGACGTGGAATTCCCACGTGATGCGGTGCCTAAATTATATGATGCCCTTAAAATTGGTGAGACCAACACCACCCTGGAAGTCCAACAACAACTGGGTGACGGCGTGGTCAGAACCATTGCATTGGGTTCAACTGACGGCCTAAAACGCGGTTTAAAAGTGGACAACACCGGTCGCGCCATTTCCGTACCGGTTGGTAAGAAAACCCTGGGTCGGATTATGAATGTGTTAGGCGAGCCCATCGACATGCAAGGTGACGTCAACGCCGAAGATACCTGGGAAATACACCGTGAAGCCCCCGCTTATGATGAACAAGCCGCTTCTGATGAAATTTTGGAAACCGGTATTAAAGTGATTGACCTGGTTTGCCCCTTTGCAAAAGGCGGTAAAGTGGGCTTATTCGGTGGTGCCGGTGTGGGTAAAACCGTAAACATGATGGAATTGATTAACAACATCGCCACCAAACACTCAGGTTTATCCGTATTTGCCGGTGTGGGTGAGCGTACCCGTGAAGGTAATGACTTCTATTATGAAATGCAGGAAGCCGGTG
>CAZLAW010000165.1:0-4175 GCA_964557625.1 uncultured Marinicella sp. | reverse complement strand
AACTGTCGAGCAATTAATTCAAGAACGTGAAACCGCCAGAAAAAACAAAGATTGGAACCGCTCTGATGACATTCGGGCAGAATTGGATAAAATGGGCGTGGTACTAGAAGATTCTGCCGATGGCACCCGTTGGCATTTAAAAGATAATTGAGATTGACTATGACTGAAATGGACAACCAGGAAGAAATCATTGAAACGTTTGATTTATTTGATGATTGGCTACAAAAATATCAATACATTATTGATTTAGGCAAAGAGCTGCCTGAACTGGATGAACAGTATAAGGTGGATGAGAACTTACTGGCCGGATGCCAATCCCAGGTGTGGTTGATTCATGAATACAAGGACGGCAAGTTACACTTTTATGCCAACTCCGATGCCGCGATTGTGTCGGGACTCATTGCCCTGGTAATGACCATATATTCCGGTCAAACACCGCAATATATTGTCGAGACTGAACCTGATTTTATTGAATTGATCGGACTATCATCGCATTTATCTCAAACCCGCAGTAACGGTCTTAACGCCATGATTGAAAAAATCCAGTCGATTGCCGGTGAATATGTAAAAGCTTAAACCAAAGGGTTAGGGCAAGCCGGTGATATTGACCTTATGTTTCATACGCTCCAACAGTTCCTGGGCTTGCTGTGTCACCCATTGATGACCTTGAGAATCCGGCAAATAGATATTGTCAACCAGAGTTAACACTGAGGTCAGTAGCTGGTTGGCAGCTTCTTCCTCACCACAATCATAAAACAACCGACCCAACCATAACGCCGCCCCCAATCGCCGCCAGCTTTTAGCGGATTCTTGATTAAGCTTGGTGAGGAATGGTTGCATCTCACTAACCAGCTTTCCACAACCGCCCATATCAACTTTTTGTAACGCTATGGCCCATAAAGTGACCTCGTTGTACAAATTACTGCGCCCATTTTCTTGATAAATCGGCATCGCCAAATCAGACAGGTGCTGAGATTCAATTAATTGCTGATCCTTTGCCAGGACTCTGGCCAGATTACTGCGCGCACTGGCCACACCGATGCTGTCTTCACCCCAGAGTTTAATTCGAATAGCAATCGATTCGCGGTAGCCCTTTTGTGCCTCTTGATAATGACCTAAATCTTCGTATAAATACGATATATTGTTCAACCTTATCGCATATTCACTGGATTCTCTGCCTTCATTGATAACGGCCAGTTCCAAAGCCCTTTGGTATTTTGGCAAGGCCTTTGAAAATGCCCCCCGGTCATGTAAAAACACAGCACGTTCTGCCGCCAAGTCACCCAGTTGCGGGTGGTTTTTTGAATACAGCTTTTCAGCAATGGTTTCGGCTTCAGATAACAGTTTATCGGCTTCTTGATAGTGCTCAAGCCTTTGATTTGCCATGGCATTATTGATGATTCGTATAAGGGTATGAGGATGCATTTTACCGAAAACTTGCAGACCGTAATTGAGTGCCAATTGATGGTGCTCAAGTGATTTTTGATTATCCTGTGATGAATAGGCAACACCCAATTCATTATGGATTCGGCCCAATAACCTTGGATTATTTAAGCCCGCTTGTTGGGCTGAATCAAGTGCTTGCCTGGCCCAGTACAATCCTTCCTTCTTGCGTTTCATATTGCTTAAACAGGTTGATTTGATTATAAGATAGCGGCTGCGAATAGCAACATCACTCACCCGTGGCAACAGCTGATCACCGGATTCCAGATGGGCTATACTCAATGGATTATTACTCATCCAAGTGGCATTGAGCGCCAGCTGGGCATCAGCGATTAAAGCCTCATCATATAGTTTATTTTGTAGCGCCAAATCCCGTGCCTGCAGATAGTAATCATAGGCTTTTTGATAATCACCGAGGTTGTGCTGAATGGAGCCAAAGGTCACCAGCAATGAAGTCTTTAAATTTGGTTGATTACTTAAACTGTTGATGATTTGACGTTCACCCAATGCCAGTACATCTTGCAAAGAAATGTCCTGACCGCCTGACCCCAGGGGCGAAGCTGAATTCAGTAAAGTAATCAAGAAATCCCGGGTCGAGTTTGCAATTTGGGCTTGATTCTCGGCATACTGCCGGGCTTGAATCGCCTGATCACGTTGCACAGATAATTGCCGGTTAAAATTGACCAGGACAACCTGTAATAACAGCACCGCCACCAACAATAAAGCAGCCATGGTGGTGGCCAGCGGGTTTCTTAATAAAAATTTCTTACTGCGGTACCACCAACTGTCACCACCGGCCATTAAAGGCTTATGGTCTAAATAATTTTTCAGGTCTTGCAATAAAGCATTCACGGTGGGGTAACGCCGCTCAGGTTCTTTGCGCAGAGCCATTAACACCAAATAATCCAGCTCCTGATCAATTTTCGTGCGCATTGACGCATTTTCCCCGGTACTGAGTCGCTCGCTGGGTAAGGCCGGCATATGCGTGGTGATACTGCCGATTAATTCAGCCGGCGAGGTATTTTCCACTGCATGGGCTTTTTGACCGGTGAGTAATTCATATAATAATAAACCCAGCGAATAGACATCCGTCATGGTGGATACTTTTTCGCCCTTTAACTGCTCGGGACTGGCATATGCCATGGTCAACATCTGATCGTGCTGGGTTTCCGTAATATTGACATCCTTACTTTTGGCCACCCCAAAGTCCAATAACTTAACCACACCGTTTTGATCAACCATCACATTAGACGGTTTGATGTCACGGTGGATGATACCATTTTGATGGGCATAGGCCACCGCTTCACACACCTGCATAAATAAACGCAGGCGTTTTTTTAAACCCAATTGATGCTCACGGGCATAGGTCAATAAATCACAACCGTCAATCCATTCCAGGACCATATAATGGCGCTTATCCGAATATTGACCGCCGGTAATCAATTGGGCAATGTGCGGATGGGATAATTGAGCCAATAAAGACCGTTCAGCCAAAAAACGCTGTTCTTCCCGTTCCTGATAAATCGGTTTCAGGATTTTAACCGCCACCTGCTGCTCAAATTGACCATCCACCCGCCTGGCCAACCAAACATCACCCTGACCACCCTGACCGATGGGTTTAACCAACTCAAATTCGTTTAACACATCACCCGGATGCAGCTCATCTAAAGTAAGTTTATTCTTCACGGCTTCAAACATCTGAGCGGAAATGTCCGGTTTATTATTCTGGTGCTTTAATAAACGCAAGACTTTTTGTTTTACGGCCGGAGGAAAATCGGCGGCTTGAACATAACTGACTTGTTCTTCCGGGGGAATATCTAAACAACGATCAAACAGTGTTTTGATTTGTCGGCCTAAATCAGACATATCGATATCCGGATAACTGCTTAGACATCACTGATAATCTCACTGATAAAAGCCCGACCAAATTTTAAGTCACGTTCTACCGTGGCCATTGAAATATCCATCATTTCGGCCACCTCTTTAACCGGTACAGCAGCAAAGTACACCAACTGGGTAATGTCATAACTACGTTGGTCCATGTCCGCTAACGCATCCACTGCGTCAATCAAACGCTGCATGTCCACCGGTTCGGTACTGACGCCCAGTGAATCGGTGTAGTTTAAAGCCTGCATCGCTCCGTCTTTTTTAACAGCACCTTTGTAGCGACCATAATCGATGAGTAACCGGCGCATTTGTTGTGCCAGGGTCCGATAATAATGCTTTTTATCCTTGAACTGACCTTCATAAGCAGATAATTTGAGGTAAGCGTTGTGCACTAAATCCGTGGGTGACAGGGTGTGGCCGGATCGTTCTTTAACCATCAAGACATTGGCCAATTGTCTTAATTGCCGGTATAAGATCTCATCCAATGGGGGCGATTGGGGCATTTTATGTGTAGTCTCTTGAGAAGATATTTTAATTATACAAAACCCAATGGACGATGTGCCAAAGATATGAATCAATCATAAAAAAAGCACATTCTAATAAATGAGCTTTTTCATGGGTCGTTATTTATTCAAATCCATTTTTAAATATAATATCCGATTCAAAGCCGTTAGAGAAAATTAAATCCGGACCTAATGTTACCAATGTATGTTGCAAGGCGGCTGTCGCATTGGCATAACCGGCGCCGCAAATACCGGTACTGCATTGGTGGTCGGGCACCGTGGCAAACGGTTCAGCGGTATTTTTGATAATTTGCTCCACCTGTGCCGGCGTTAGGTTTGGAT
>CAZLAW010000164.1:0-4175 GCA_964557625.1 uncultured Marinicella sp. | reverse complement strand
TGCTATTATAAAAAATCCCCACGCAAAAGTGGGGACTTTGTCAGCAGTCTGAGCCCGTCATGACGGGCTTCATTTAATTTTGATGCCATGACATTATTCAACTTAATCGCTTAACCCAAAGCCAAAATCATGCTCGGCTTCAGCGGCCAAAGCCGTCACCACAATCCAGGCAGCGACGTTTTGCGCCATGGATTCAGGGTCAACCTTATCCAAGGTGTCATTGGCAGTATGGTGGTAATCGAAATATGTACTGGCATCTTGTTTTAAACCGAACACCGCCATACCGGCACGACGCAAGGGAATTAAATCAGCACCTGAGCTGCCGTTATTACCGATATAATCGATACCCAACGGAGCCAGCAGTCTCATCATGGCATCAAGGGTCGGCTTTGCAGATTCAGCCACACGGGTACCCAGGGCGTAGATTTTACCCGCGCCTAAATCAGACTCACCACCCAGAATATGTTGCTTTAATTCATCTTTATGGGCTTCATAATACGCCAAGGCCCCTGAGATGCCGTATTCTTCATTGGCCCATAAAACCACCCGAATGGTTCGTTTTAACGGTCCTAAATGTTCGTTAATCAGTTTGGCAGCAGCCATGGTGATACCACAACCGGCGGCATCATCCAAAGCACCGGTACCCAAATCCCAGGAATCTAAGTGACAACCAATCACAATGTACTCATCGGGCTTCTCAGAGCCCAGCATATCACCAATCACATTCTGTGACGTGTAATCCCCATCCCAATGCGAAGTCAGTGTTAACTGTAATGTCACCGGTTTATTGCGATTGAGCATATTTACCAACAAATCTGCATCCGGATTAGAAATGGCACCGGCGGGTACCGAGGGAATGTCCTTGTCATATCGCGCACCGCCAGTATGTGGTGTGCGGTTATTGTCGGTACCGATGGATCGGATAATGGCTGCCACACCACCTTTTGCGGCGGTGATCTGGGCGGTTAAGCCACGTCCGGCCACGGCTTTACCGTAACCTGAGCCGTCCTGACTGCGCACCATGCGTTCACTGATAAAAGTGATTTTACCGGCGACCTCTGACTTATCAGCCGCTTGTAAATCCGCCAAAGTGGCAAAATGAACCACTTCAGCCGTAATCCCTTCATCCGGCGTTGGATTGGTACGACCCAATGCCGTTATGGCCAGATTGTGTGGATATGGACTGAGTATTCGGGCCGTTTCCTGACCACGGGTCCAGCGCTTAAGCGGCACAGGTTCTGTCATCACCCGATCAAAACCCAATTCTTTAAACTTCGTCTGTGCCCAGGCCACCGCTTTGGCGTCACCGGGACTACCGGCCAGACGGGCGCCGACTTCAGTGGTGAGTGATTCGGTAATCTCATAGGCCAACTGACTATCAAGTGCCTGGTCTCTTAACGCTTTAACCTGCTGTAAAAAATCAGGGTCAAATTGACCCGACCCGGCCATAACATTGAGTGACATGATTAGGCTTATCAATAATAATTTTTTCATCGTAGCGCTCTCTAAAAAAAAGCCCGAATCAAGTTCGGGCTTTGTGTTTATTCATGACCCCGAGGGGTTATTTTATCTTACTTTCATCACCGGCTTTTACAATCGATAATTTTTCCGGAACAATATGCTTTCTAAAGGCAGTATTAACCTCTTCCACCGTTAAATCACAAATCTTCAGTTCCAGATTTTTCTGCCATTGCATGGATCGTTCCAGATCAATATGGCTCTGCAAAGTACCGGCCAGACGGGCGTCTTTGGCCCGGTCTAACACATTATTTTCCAGCACCGCTTTTTTAGCATCGGCCAGTTCTTCAGCGGTAAAGCCTTCATCAAGGGCTTTTTGTAGCTCTTCTTTAAAACCCTGCTCGACTTTGGGCAGGTTTTCAGGGGCACAAATGGCATAAGCCACAAAAGTCGCCACCGGATCAAAGCTTCCGGCTCTAAAACTGGAACCGGCACCGTAACTTAAACCATCTTGCTGTCGCAATCGATTAGCTAATCGGCTACTGATAAAACCGCCACCCAACATTTGATTGGCCATTAACATCGCCGGATAATCGGGATGTTCATCACTCATCGGCAAGGCCATCATGGCACCAAATGCCGCACCGGCCTTATCCGGGGTATTGATGAATTGATTAATGGCTTCCACCTCAACATATTCATTTTCGATTCGATCATAGGGGTTTTGACTTTGCCAATTACCAAAGACATCATTCAATGCCGCCATCACAGCGGCTTCATCAAAATCACCCACCACCACAATTTCACCGGCTTGCGCACCGTAATTTTTAGCATGAAATTGCTTCAGAACATCCACAGTCACCGCTTCAATGGCGGCAATCTCATCATCAATCGGCATTTGATAATTTGGGTTGGATGGTTCATAAGGAAACACATGTCGGCTTAAGGTCCGGAAGACTTGTGTCTGCGGCTGTTGTTTTTGTTGTTCTAAGCCCACAATGCGCTCGCGCTTAAGAACCTGTAACTCGTCTTCGGCAAAAACCGGTTTACGGAACACTTCTTTGAGCAGTTCAATGACTTTGGGTAAATTCTCTTTGGTGGTGGTGACCCGTGCGGTGGCCCCGGTGGCCCCGCCATATACACTCACCGACGCTTTTAACTCATCAAAAGCAGTTTTTAATTCCTGACGGCTGTAATTTTCCGTACCGCGACTCAACATACTGGCGGTCAGTCCACCAATCACACCTTTATTACGTAAATCGTCTAAATTACCGATGTCTAAACGCACCCGTAACACCACCGATTCACCACGGGTTTTTTTCGGCAACAACACCACCGGTGTGCCTTGTTCAAGTTGTCTTTTTTCCGTGCGGGCATCGATGTTGTCAAAGGACGGATCAAAATCTTCACCCAGAGCAACTGCTTCACGGCCTTCATAATCTTTGACCATGGCGGTAATTTCTTCCTGGGTGTAGCGTTTAATGGAATCCGCCCGCACCGGATCTTGAGTTGGAATAAACCGACCTAATGAACGGTTCGATTGAATCAAATAGGATTCCGCGGCTTTTTGTACCTGTTCCCGATCAACCGCTTCCAGACGATCGCGGTTTAAAAACATCAGACGCCAGTCACCCATACCAACCCATTCACTTAAGTTCAGGGCAATTCGCTCGGATGAATTAAACGACAACTCAAACTGCTTAATCAAAGCGGCCTTGGCTTGTTTAACCTCATCTTCGGTAATTGGATTATCCGCCACCCCTTCCAGGGTCGCGATCATGGCGTCTTCAGCAGCGCTGAGGTCTTTGTCTTTGGCCACTTGCGCCATAAAATTGACCACGCCGGGCTCGGCCCATTGAAAGGTGAAACCAAACGCATTGGCCGCCAATTCTTTTTTCACTAAATTTTCGTGTAAACGGCCACTGCTGGAATCTGCCATGATATGGGTCAGCACTTCCACCGCAGGAAACATGGGATCAGAACCGGCAGGCACTTTATAAGCGGTGGCCACCACCTGAACATCACCGGGACGTCGGACGTTCACCACCCGCTCACCGTCCTGAATATTTTCTTCGGTATAAAGCGGGGTTAACTCACGCTTGGGCTTTTTCAGTTTACCAAAGTATTTTTTAATCAGTTTTAAGGTCTTTTCTTCATCAATTTTACCGGCCACAATCAAAGTGGCATTGTCCGGTTGATAGTATTTTTTGTAAAATGCCTGCAGATTACTGATATCGACATTTTCTAAGTCGCTGCGGGCACCGATGGTGCTTTTACCGTAATTATGCCAGTCATAAGACACCGCTAACAAGCGCTCGATCAACACCCGAATCGGACTGTTTTCACCATTTTCAAGTTCATTACGAACCACCGTCATTTCACTGTCAAGATCCTCTTTGGCAATAAACGAATTGACCATCCGATCGGCCTCTAAATCCAAAGCCCAATTCAGGTTGTCCTCGGTGGCATTAAAGGTCTCAAAGTAATTGGTGCGATCGGTCCAGGTGGTGCCATTAGGCTCGGCGCCGCGATCAGTCAGCTCTTTGGGAATATTGGGGTGTTTTGGTGTGCCTTTAAACACCAAATGTTCCAATAAATGCGCCATACCGGTTTCACCGTAATTTTCATGTTTGGAACCCACGTGATAGGTAATATTCACCGTGATGGTTTCCTGGGTCGGATCGGGAAACAGTAAAATCTGCAAACCATTGTCCATT
>CAZLAW010000163.1:1749-4190 GCA_964557625.1 uncultured Marinicella sp. | reverse complement strand
CCAACTGTAAAAGCTGCAGTTCATCCCAACTGACCGGTTGTATATGGATAATTTGCTCACTGAATTCTTTTCCATAAACTGAAAAAGACAGTGCAAGCATCAGTGAAATAATTTTAAGCATAAACGCCTCTTTATATGATGGTAATTTCAACTTATCATTCTTAAAAGGCTTATTTTCTTAATTGGTTCACATAAACCCAAATACCCAGAGACGATTAGTTTAGTTTCCAAATATAATAATGCATATAACAGTCAGCCTATTTTGAATGCTTGTCTTGAATATGCTGAATAGCCTGTTGTAAACGATGAATGGTTTCTTGCTGACCTAAAATGCGCATAATGGCGTCGATGGCCGGGCCCTGGGCGACGCCCAATAAGGCCAAACGCACCGGCATGCCGACTTTGCCGAAACCCACGTCTAACTCTTCCACCACATCGGCAATCACCTGATGCAGGTCCGCCGCATCCCAGTCATTAACGGCTCGACAATGGGATATCACCCGCTCCAGGGGCTCGATGGCCGTTTCTTTGAAGGCTTTTTTCTCGGATTTTTCATCATAGGCGGTGAGCGGTTGCAACAGACAAGTCATGGCATCCGCCAGTTCATTGATGGTATCGGACCGCTCTTTGAATAAATCCACCAGCGGTAAAATCTGCACCACGGTAAAATCGACTTGCAGGGTTTTTTTCAGGTGTTCAGCCACCAGAATGGCCAATCGTTTGGGATCGGCTTCCTGCATATATTTATGGTTAATCCAGTTCAGCTTTTTGGTGTTAAAGGCACTCGGCGCTCGATTGACGGCTTTGAAGCTAAACAAATCAATCATCTCTTGTTTGGAAAAGATTTCCTGATCACCGTGGGACCAGCCCAAACGCACCAGGTAATTCAATACCGCTTCGGGTAAATAACCGTCTTCGGCATATTGCATAACATTGACCGCGCCATGCCGCTTAGATAAGCGGGCGCCATCATCACCGAGAATCATTGGCACATGAGCAAATTCAGGCACCTCAAAGCCCAACGCCTGATATAAATTAATTTGTCGCGGCGTGTTATTCACATGATCATCGCCGCGAATGACATGGGTAATGCCCATATCCGCATCATCAATCACCACACTGAAATTATAAGTGGGCATACCATCAGAGCGGGCAATCACCAAATCATCCAGTTCCCGGTTACTAACGGTGATTTCACCGCGCACCAGGTCATGAAAGGTGACATCACCTTCTGCTGGATTTTTAAAACGAACAATGGTTTTGTCACTTTTCGCCAGACCTAAATCACGACAGTGACCGTCATAACGGGGCTTTTCACCTTTGTCCATCTGCTCAGCCCGTAATTGCTCCAGCCGTTCCTTGCTGCAATCACAATAATAAGCTTTATCCTCATCCAGTAATTGATTCAGGCATTCATGGTAACGGGGTAAATTATCACTCTGAAAACGCACGTCACCATCATGCTCTAATCCCAGCCAGTTCATACCATCAAATATAGCCTGAACTGAAGCCTGAGTAGAACGTTCTGAGTCGGTGTCTTCAATCCGCAATTCAAACTGACCACCATGATGACGGGCATATAAATAACAAAATAAGGCCGTGCGGGCACCGCCCACGTGGAGATAACCGGTTGGGCTGGGGGCAAATCGTGTGATAACTGTCATGGTTTTTTAATGTTATTTTGAAGATTCAGGGTTTTGCGGTTCATGCAATTGAACGGACAGCTTTTGTCCTAATAATTGTTCCATCGGCATCGGCCACCAACCGGCCGGCTTCACCTTTTCCAGCGCTTCATCCGGTGTCAGCCCCTGATACTTCACCAACCAGGCAGCGTACAATTGACTGGAGCGGTGACCCGAACGACAATGTAATAATATGGGTTCATCACCAGCATATTCGCGGGCTTTCACCATGGCGTCATTAAAAGCACTGAGTTTGGCCTCTGAGTAGGGTTCCTGAACACCAATGGCCACTTGGTGATAGCTCATATCGGCAGTTTTCAGCCAGCGTGATTCGTTAAAATCAAGGTGTTCCATTTCAGCATCCGTGCGTGAATTAATTACCGCTTTAACACCATAGTCTTGCAACGTCTTCAGATCATCCGAGCTGGGTTGCGCAGAGATAATCACATCTGAATCGGCTTTAAAGGCATCAGCCACATCAGGCAGAGATTTATCAGCGTGGGCCCAGGAGGAAAATAATAAGGAAAAAGTCAGTAGTTGTTTAAACATCATAGTACCTGTCAGTTAAAACACCAGCGACGACATACGCCGGCGGTAGCGGTTAATTAAACTGCGATCGGTCATCAGAGCAAAAGATTGTATCAGTAATTGCTTGATGGCATCGTCCTGTGGATTATCGGCCAATTTATCCAGTAATGCTTCGGCAGCCTGTTCCGTGGCGCCCTGATTAATCTGGTTTTTGATGGCCATCAAATCATC
>CAZLAW010000163.1:0-1649 GCA_964557625.1 uncultured Marinicella sp. | reverse complement strand
TGCATCGCCAGTTGCTGCTCCTGGTCGGTGTTGACCTTTGCCAGGATAAAATCATCCGGGTATTTTTCAGCCAGCTGTTGTAACAAGGGCATCAGGTTTTTACAGGGCTCACACCAGTCGGCCCAGAAATCCACCAGCACCGGTTTTTGTTGTGACTGCTCGATGACATCTTTGACAAAACTGTCAGCCGTGACATCAATGATATTGTTGTTTATCTGTTCCATAGGGGTACTGTTTAGTAATAAGGGTTTTCACCGGTGGTATGATCAGTGGCATCCACCACCTGACTGATTTCAGGAAATTGGGCGGTAATTTGGGTTTCCATGCCCTGTGACAGGGTTTGTTTGGCCATACCACAGCCATGACAACCACCGCCAAATTCAATCACCGCCTTATCGTCTTCAACCGCCACCAAGCGTGCATGGCCGCCATGGGTGGCCAGCATCGGATTAATTTGGGCATCAATAAAATAAGCAACACGGTCAAAAATCGGCGCATCATCATCCGGTGACTCGCCTTTGATGTTGGGGGCTTTGATGTTGAGCTGACCACTGGCGCCCTGGACGTCGTAGTCAATTTCAGCGTCCTCAAAATAGCTTAAATCATCATGCGCCACATACAGATTAAAATCACCCAGGTTTTGTTCTTCATAACCCACCTGAACTTCCTGTTTTTCACAAAAACTCAAATGGCAATCCGCCGCCGGCGTGCCAGGATTCTGGATGGTGGCTTTCAGGTGTAAATTATGCACGTCTTGTTCTTTGATGACACCGCCCAAGAACTCGATGGCGGCTTCACTGACTTTAATCATTGTATTTTCTCGTATAAATAAGGTAATGATTCGTCCAATCGGTAATCAATCCCTGAATGGGTGCCGTTGAACTCTTCATAAATGTGTTTAATATTGTGTTTTTCAAGCGTTTGTGCCAATTCTCGCATACCATAATAAATATAATACTGATCCCGAAATCCACAATCCATATACAGGCCGTTCAATGCGGCCAAAGCATCTGCGCTGTCCGCCACCCGATTAATCGGGTCATGACTGAGCCATTGCTGCCAGGCACCATCATCCAATACACAGGTGTTTAAATCAAACGGCAAACGAACCCCGTCTTTCTGCGGGTCATAGGTGGCCGCCAGACAAATGTGCATCAGCGCCAGGATATGCGAGCCCATAATTTTTTTGGATCGCCAAAAGCGTTTCACAAACTTGTCTATATCACCGTTAAAATCGGCCAGCACATCGGCCACTGCAGGAAAATCACGTCGGTACAACACCTCAAAGCCGGCATCACCGGAATGATTGGCGATGGCACCCCAGAACCCGGGAAAATCCATGGCAAATCGAATGGCGGCAAAACCACCTGACGATTTGCCCAAAACAGCCCGATGCGGCGCGCCGGATTTAATGGCTAATTCCGATTCAACAAATGGAATCAATTCCTCATGAATATGGCTGGCGTAATGACCAACAGCCGGTGAATCGAGGTATTGATTACCGCCTAAAGAGGTAAAACAATCAGGAAACACCATAATCACCGGCCCGATTTTTTCCGTTGCAATCAAGCGGTCCAGGCGCTCGGGTATTGACTCACCAAAATTTCGCCATCCGGTGACACCTAAACCACTGTTGGTATAAGCGGCTA
>CAZLAW010000162.1:0-4192 GCA_964557625.1 uncultured Marinicella sp. | reverse complement strand
GAAAGGGTTGCTAAGGCGTCGTCGGGTCTAGTCCCTCGGCCTTTCTTGATAACATTTTCGGTACACACAGATGTACCGTGTGTATCGGCATATACTACACAAAAGTTTAAAGCAAAAACAGGTTTTTTATCCATGTCCCCCAGTTAAACGACCAAAAAGCTTTATTTTGGCTAAAAACAACCTAAATATTTAAAAACCCGTTGCCTTTGTAAAGATTCTTTAAATACAATATTCAAAGGTGTTTTCTGACAACCGCAACATGAAAAAGAATCAAAAATTTATTCTCCAATGTATGGAGTGTAACCACCGTCATCGACGGTCTTTTAAATGGCTTGAAAATAACCATCACTTTCCCTGTGACCACTGTGACACTGAGCTGGATATCGATGAAATTGTCGATGATATTTACGATCATCCCGATCAAGAGTTATTTAAAGTTTACCCACGATAAATTGCCGCTTTGGTGCACATAACAACCATTGAAAAAAGGCTAAACCCCCCGATATATAAGTCATCTTTGCTTTATTAAAACAACTCAAATGCAATACAAAGACTATTATAAAATATTGGGTGTTGATCGATCCGCCAGTCAGGCAGAAATTAAAAAAGCCTATAAAAAGCTGGCGCGTAAATATCACCCGGATGTTAACCCCAATGACAAAAATGCGGAAACCCGCTTTAAAGAAATCAATGAAGCCTATCAGGTTATCGGCAAGGAGGACAACCGCAAGAAATACGACCAGTTCGGACAAGACTGGAAACATGCCGATGATATTAACCGCGCCCGCAGTCAAGCCGGTGGTCAAGGCTATCAGCAATACCAATACACCGGCAGTCCCGGCGGAGAACAGGATTTTGCAGATTTCTTTGAATCTATCTTTGGCGCACAATCACGAGGTGGTGGTGCCGGTTTTGGCGGTTTTAGCGGCCGACAAACCCATTTTAAAGGCGAAGACATACAAGCCGAATTAACCCTGCAATTAACTGACGTCCTCACCACCCAAAAACGCACCCTCACCATAAACGATAAAAATATTCGTATCACGGTACCTGCGGGGGTCGAAAACGGTCAACGCATTCGCCTCAAAGGCCACGGCGGCAAAGGCGTCAACGGCGGCCCTGACGGTGATTTATATATTCGTTTTAATATCCAAAACAACACCCAATTCCGCCGTGAAAAAGCCAACCTGTATAAAACCATTGAACTGGATTTATATACGGCCGTGCTTGGTGGCGAAGTTTTGGTGGATACTTTGGACGGTCAGGTCAAACTCAAAGTTAAAGCCGGCACCCAGGGCAACAGCCAGGTTAAGCTCAAAGGCAAAGGCTTTCCCAAATACAAAAAAGACAATGACAAAGGTGATTTGATTGTCACCTATCAAATTAAAATACCGACCAACTTATCAGACAAAGAACGTCAATTATTCACTGAATTAAAAGACCTTCAATCATGAGTAAGCAACAACGCAACATAGAAATCGCCGCCCTCTGTCGCCATTATCAGGTGGAGCAGACCTTTTTCAGTCGACTCAATGACATCGGCCTGATTGAAACCGTTACCATACAAAACACCCAATGCGTGGATGAAACAGATATCCATCAAATAGACAAAATCATCCGCCTCCACCGCGAACTCAACATCAACCCCGAAGGCATCGATGTCATTATGAACTTATTAGACAGAATCGACGACCTGGAACAACAACTCACCGCCACCCGGAATCGACTGGGTTTGTACGAAAATAATTAAAGCCACTTGCTTATCAGAAACCACCTCAGTCAGCACGTTTCAGATACTGTTAGAAAACTCATACTCTCTATTTTATATTTTGTGACAACTGCTGCATGAACACACCCCTGCACCCCTCTCAAGAGGGGAATTTATTTTCCATTTCTTTCATCGGGTACTCGATCAGCTAATGATAAAGATTATGTTATGCCTCCCCTCTTGAGAGGGGATTGAGGGGTGTGTTCGACCAGTCCAGAATCGAACATTAATAATAAACACCCGGATTCGAACGCGAGCCTTCAATCATACACGACAACACACCATCACAATCATAAAACAGCTTTTGTTTGTCATACACTTTGTCCATATTAATTTGCCAGATACCCAAACCACCCTGCCTGAGTTGAAAAGTCTCTTCATCACCAACCTGGTATTGTTGCCAGTATTGGCTTTTTGCCATGTATAAATTTAAATCAGGCACCGCTTCATCACTTTGCCAGGTCATATCCGCCGCCAATTGATAGCGGTAATCCTGAAGCCCCCGGTTATCAGTCATGATGTTAAACCGCAGAATAAAGGCATAAGTAAACAGCGCAAAACCAATACAGGCCACCAGGCCATAACTTTTCGTGTCTTTGCGCTCGGGCTCTTTTTTTAATAAATACCGGTAGGCGATAAAACTGAAGACTAAACTGACTATAACTATCAGTACATAAGGCGGCGCATCCGCATAATATTCGCTGCCCCAAAAATAGATTTCACCGGCGAAATAAAAAACGCACAGAAAAAAGACAATGGCAACCCGTAAAGTTGCCGGCGTCACGCCCTCAATTTGATGTTTCATGTTAGCCTCTTATTTATTTGCGCTGAATCATAAAGAATAAGTCATCAAAAAACAACTTCCCTTTACTATCCACCACAAACCATGCAATTTCGACCTTTATCTTTGGCTTGATAAAGTGCCTTATCCGCTGCAGATAATGCTTTGTGCCAGGCTTTGTTGCCTTGACCTGTAATCTCACAAACACCGATGGAAGCCGTAACTGATATCGTTTGATCTTGGTAAATTACTTCGGTGGTGGCAATGGCATTCATTAACTCATCACAAAACTTTTCCATTTTGCCTTCGGTGATATCATCGGTAATAATCATAAATTCCTCACCACCCCATCGCGCCACCATGCGCTCTGAATTGCTGAAATCAGTTAAGGTTTTAGCTAGGGCTTTGAGGACTTCATCACCGGCTTCATGGCCATATTGGTCATTCACTTGTTTAAATAAATCCAAATCAATTAACCACATCAACCGTTTATTGGGTGGATTTGGCATGTTTCGAGCGGTCAGCCATTCGTCAATGGCACGCCGATTGCCCAGTTGTGTCAATGAATCACGAATCGATATGGCATGTAAACGCTTGTTGGTCTGGCGTTGCCAGTAGAAATAAATAAGCACTAACATGGAACCAAAAGCCACCAACAATATAATCAATTGTCGATTATGCTGTATGGCATTCAGTTCGATTTGGTCTTTTTTTTTGTTGTGCCTTGAGTTCGGCCAGTTGTTTACGCTGCTGACTGTCGCTGAGCCGGGCTTGCATCTGCGCCATGGCTCCCTTATTAAAGGTATCCTGAAACTCTTCATCGATTTCAGTGGCTAATTTACGAACTGTCAGCGCTTTTATGGGCTTATTCACAGATTCATAGACATTCGACAACACATACAATGGATTATTGACGCCCATGAGTTGTTCCCGGTTTTCCTCTGCCTGGTAATATTGCCAAACCTCATCAGCAATCGCTAAGGCTTGTTGCGGCTGGTTGTTCGCAATCAGAATGTCAGCACGGTTGGTTAGACTCAGATAATAGAGTATTGACTTTTGTTCTTTTTCAGACAATATCGCCAGTGCTTTTTGATTATACTCCCGGGCTTTGTCATACTTTTCCAAGCTGATGTAAACACCGGCTAAACCGCCATAAACCTGCGCTTTTCGACGATCCGGCCATTGTGGCGTGATCATGGTCTCAATCTGCTGAAAAACCGATAAACTTTCAGCATAGTGTTTCTGGCCATTGAGGGTTAATGCCAGGTTAAACAGTACCGGCGCATGGTATTTAAAATCATCTTGCTCTGCCATTAATTTAAGTGCCTGTCGATAATTTTTAATGGCCTGTTCTTCTTCTCTAATCTGCGAATGCAACACACCCAGATTAACCAAGATTGGAATTTACACATTGATTAAATGCAATGATTCAGCCAAATCCATGGCTTTTTGATAATTATCAACCGCCGCCACTCGATTACCCAATCGATGAAAAACACTGCCCGTTCGGTGTAATAAATTCACCTTAGTTTCAGCGCCCTCGATATTTCTGACCAAAACCTCCAGATCAGTGGCATATGTCATTGCCAATTCAGTCCGATTAAGACTCACCGCTGCCCAGGCCGCACAGCCCAAGAATTCAC
>CAZLAW010000161.1:0-4222 GCA_964557625.1 uncultured Marinicella sp. | reverse complement strand
CTGTTGAGAATAAAAGGCTGAATCGGTGTATCACTGTGACTGAGGTTGTCAGCAATGCCGTATTGTCGGCATTGTTGGCGTAAGCGCTCAATCAGTTCCAGGAGTTTTTCCCGGCGCCAGGGCTCGGATTGAATCAGTTCCAGGGCTTTTAAATTGGCCGCCGCCACCGGTGTCGGCAGAGCGGTATTAAAGCGATAAGTGCGGGCTTTCTGCAGAATCGTCTCAATCAGCTCATCATTTGCGGCCACAAAAGCCCCGGCACTGCCAAAGGCTTTGCCAAAGGTGCCTGACAGCAGTGGAATCTGTTCAAAGCCCAATGATTGCTGTTCCATCACCCCGCGACCGTGTTCACCAATCACGCCGATGCCGTGCGCATCATCCACCCACAACAGCGCATTAAAAACATCGGCGCTTAAGGCGGTGGCAAATAAATCCGGGCTGTCACCGTCCATACTAAACACACCTTCGGTGGCCCACAGAATGGTTTTGCCCGGGTGTTTTGCATTGAATTTTTGGCACTGCTGTTCGCCTTTTTTGGGGTCTAAATGCGGATAGCGTTTCAATTTGGCGCCGCTTAATTGCGCCGCATCGAGCAAGGAAGCATGGTTTAATTTATCCTGAACAAATAAATCATGGCGTTTAAGTAGCGCGCCGGCGATGCCTAAATTAGCCAGATAACCTGATGAAAACAACAGGCAACGCGGATAACCCAAAAATTCAGCCAGGGCAAATTCCAGTTCCTGATGTACCGAGGTATAACCAGATAACAGTGGCGAGCCGGTGGCGCCAAAACCGAATTTAACCGCCGCTTCATGGGCCGCCAGAATCACTTCTGGGTGGTTAGACAGGCCTAAATAATCGTTGCTGTTAAAGTTTAACAGTTGTTCACCGTCAATGCTGACATAGCGACCGGCCTGGCTGGTTCTGAGCACCCGACGACGAAACAGTTGTTGTTGTTTTAAACGGTCTAATTCGTCGCGGTGTGACATTGTACTTAGTGGCGTTTTGGCATCGGCTTAATACCGAGTTTTTGAAACAGTGCCATGTCTTTGTTTTCTTCGGGGTTCTGAGTGGTCAATAGTTTTTCACCGTAGAATATCGAATTGGCACCGGCCAAAAAGCACATGGCCTGCATCGCTTCGGACATGTCATTACGCCCGGCGGATAAACGCACCATGGATTTGGGCATCATGATACGCGCCACCGCAATGGTGCGGACAAAATCCAGATCATCAATTTTTTCTATGCCATGCAGTGGTGTGCCTTTGACTTGAACCAGGGCATTTATCGGCACACTGCCGGGATGCGGGTCTAAATTAGCCAGTGCCATCAACATGCCACCACGGTCCTGTTGGGACTCTCCCATACCGACAATACCACCGGAGCAGACATTAATACCCGATTGCTGGACATTTTTTAAGGTATCCATGCGCATTTCAAATTTACGGGTGGTAATGATTTTATCGTAAAAAGATTCCGAACTGTCGATATTGTGGTTATAGTAATCCAAACCGGCGGCAGCCAGTTTAGAGGATTGTTGTTCGTTTAACATACCTAAGGTTAAACAGGTTTCCATACCCAGCGCTTTCACGCCTTTGACCATATCAATCACCTGATCCAAATCCCGGTCTTTGGGTGAACGCCAGGCCGCGCCCATACAAAAACGGGTGGCGCCTTGTTGCTTGGCCGCCGCCGCTTGCTCCACCACGGCGTCCACCTGCATCAGCGGCTCTTTCTCCACACCGGTGTCATAACGCACCGATTGCGGACAGTAACTGCAATCTTCCGGGCAGGCGCCGGTTTTAATACTGAGTAAAGTGCTGATTTGTACTTGGTTTGCATCAAAATAATGGCGATGGGTTTGTTGCGCCTGATAGATTAAATCATTAAATGGCATGGCAAACAGGGCGTCCACCTCTTGTTGGGTCCAATCATGACGGATTGGCGGGGCTTGGTTCATAATGTGCAGGTCTATTAAGAATAAAACAGTATGCTTTTTTGCCCCCCATTAGTCAATAAACAGGCGTTTGAAATTATTAGGGGATTAGAAAATTGGTCATTCCCCAACAAGTATTAAGACGACCTGGCAGTTTTAATCGGTTTTTTGAGAAAGGTGAATAAAACAGCGATCACTATCAAGATCAGGTTAAAGCCGTTGAACCAGCTGATTAAGGCATAATCGTATTGTATTAAATGGCTCAGGACACTCAGAATAATGACGGCTAACGTAGCGAGTCTCAGGTATTTAACCCATGTCATTAAGCGCTGTTGCTGTTGTGGGTGGCTGGGGTTGGCGATAAAAAACCAGGCGGCAATTAACAGGTAGCTTATCCAAAAGCTCAAGGTTACCGCTGTGCCCAAAAGGATTGAGGTTAATAAAGCCAGACTGAAGCTTAAGGGCGCACCCCAGATGATACCTTGCCACAGGGCGTACCAACGGTTGACCAATTGACGTTTGATAAACCAGATATTGACCCCGGTGGCCACCATCACCGCCATGGCGATACCTAAAATAAAGTATAAAACCTTGATGCCAAAGGCGCCAAATTGGCCAAAATGAAGTCGATAACTGGAATAAGCGACTTGTCGGCCCCACTCACCGTCTGACATCTGTTTGGAATCGATGTATTCACCATTGTTATGAAAACGAAAGACTTCTGAATAGATTAAACGTTCGGGCATCTGTAAATTGACTTCAATATATTGGCCCGGTTGGCCACCATTTTTCAGGGTCACAAACATCAGGTCAGCCTCCGGGTGCTGACTTTCGAGTTTTTTCAGCATGGGTTGTAACCGGACCGGTCCGGCCGGTGCATCAAACGCAAGCTGAGCCGGGAAGATGGTGTCCACAGCCTCGCTTGTGGTCATGTCATCATCCAGTAAATCATAACCCAATAGCGTAATGCTAAATAAGCCAATGTAGGCGCCGGTTAAACAGACAACAAAAAAGAACGGCAGACTCCAGACACTTAACCGGTTGTGAATATCAGTTTGTTCCAGTTGGCGACTACCGCCCCAGCGTAGCTTAAAGGCGTCTTTAAATAAGCTTGGATGGGCTAAAATACCTGAGATCATCAGCCCCAACATCATCGCCCCCAATAAGCCCACCAGAATAATACCGATGGTGTTGGGCAGGTGCAGATAAATGTGCAAATCACTGAGCATTGCGGTCCAGGGTGTGTGCATATCAGGACCGCGGCTGCCGTCTTTATTCAGGTAATAACCACCACTGCGGTTGCTGACATGTGCCCGCGGAATGACGCTCGACGGTGGTGCAAAATAGAGTGTTTTAGGCAGCGTTTCCTGGTTGTTAATGGCGTGGTTGACCGCATTATTGATGGCGGTTTCTAATTGTTGAATATCGACTTCAGCGGATTCACTGACTGTAGGTTGCTCCCAGCGCTCGGTTTCTTGGAAAAATACCACCAGGGCGCCGCTTAAGCAAACCAGATAGAGCAGTGCTGAAAAAAACAGACCCAGCCAGGCATGGCTGCGCAGCGATTTTTTAACCACATGTTTTGAAGGTGTCAGGATTTTTTTAAGGTTCATTGCAATCCCCATACACTTAAACCGCTGATACTGATTAAAATAAGTCCGGTTCGGCTTAAGTGGGTGGTGGCCGTTAGCCAAACGGCGATTAGTCCCCACAACAACGGCACCAGCATAATCATCACCACCAATCGGTTGAGCGTTAACAGCGGTAATAAATGGGTAAAGCCTGTGGCCAGCACAATGGCCATGGCCAATGCCAAGGGGCCGGCTAACAGAATCATTAATAATTTATACCAGATTGAAGCCGTGCTTTGGTAGGGGTGCTGCCGATTTATGGGTTTAACAGGTTTTTGCGTACTGTTGATGTAAATCCAGAAATAAGCCGGTACAGTGATTAAAAATAAGCAATAAAATACAGCATGCTCAATGCCATGGACCGATTTAAAGGCATAAAAAGACCCTATCAGTAACGCCATAATCAAAAAGCGATACGGCCATTTTGGTGCTGATTTTTGGCTTAAATAGCCAATAATTGGCGTGATAGCCAGTAATACAAAGGCAATGGCGATTAACAAAACAGGCATATAAACTGCGGTGTGTAAAGGATTCAAAAAAGGGGTATATTATGTCAAATGATAATCATTATCAATCTTAAAAAATGTATTTTTATTTTGCTTAGTGTTGTAATAGGAATCATTATCATTATAATTCGCATCCTATCAACAGCTGC
>CAZLAW010000160.1:0-4237 GCA_964557625.1 uncultured Marinicella sp. | reverse complement strand
GGTGCGCAAGCCCGAAACCATTAACTACCGAACTTTTAAACCAGAGCGTGACGGTTTATTCTGTTCAGCGGTGTTTGGTCCGGTTAAAGATTATGAGTGTCAGTGCGGTAAATATAAACGCATGAAGCACCGTGGTGTGGTTTGTGAAAAATGTGGTACTGAAGTGACCTTGGCCAAAGTTCGTCGTGAACGTATGGGTCACATTGAACTGGCCAGTCCGGTGGCACATATTTGGTTCTTAAAATCATTGCCATCACGAATCGGCTTAATGCTGGATATGACCTTACGGGAAATCGAACGTATTTTGTACTTCGAATCCTTTGTGGTCACCGACCCGGGTATGACAGAATTGGAAAAAGGTCAGTTATTAACCGACGAACAATATGGCGAAGCCATTGAAAATTACGGCGATGAATTTAAAGCTTTAATGGGTGCGGAAGCGGTTTATGAGCTGTTGGCAGAGATCGATATTAATGCCGAATTGGTGAAATTGCATGAAGACATTAATTCCACCAAGTCAGCGACTAAGATTAAACGCTTGTCAAAACGTATTGCACTGTATGATGCCTTTAATAAATCAGGCAATAAACCCGAGCACATGATTTTAACCGTGTTGCCGATATTGCCGCCTGATTTACGGCCTTTGGTGCCGTTGGACGGTGGTCGCTTTGCCACGTCCGACTTAAATGACTTGTACCGACGGGTTATCAACCGTAATAATCGATTAAAACGATTATTGGAATTACATGCGCCGGATATCATTGTTCGCAATGAAAAACGCATGTTACAGGAATCCGTGGATGCCTTGTTGGATAATGGTCGCCGTGGGCGTGCCGTGACCGGCAGTAACCGCCGTCCATTAAAATCCCTGGCTGACATGATTAAAGGTAAACAAGGTCGTTTCCGTCAGAACTTACTCGGTAAACGTGTTGACTACTCCGGCCGTTCCGTGATTGTGGTGGGACCCACTTTGCGTTTGCACCAGTGTGGTTTACCTAAGAAAATGGCTTTGGAATTATTCAAGCCGTTTATTTTAGGTCGCTTATTAAAAGACGGTTTTGTGTCCACCATTAAAGCCGCTAAACGGGCTATTGAAGCTGAAGTGCCTGAGGTCTGGGATATCCTGGATTTCGTCATTCGTGAACACCCGATCCTGTTAAACCGTGCGCCGACCTTACACAGATTAGGTATTCAGGCCTTTGAACCGGTCTTGATTGAAGGTAAAGCCATTCAGTTGCATCCGCTTGTTTGTACCGCATTTAATGCCGACTTCGATGGCGACCAGATGGCGGTGCATGTGCCATTGTCCATTGAAGCGCAGTTAGAGGCCCGGACATTAATGATGTCCACCAATAATATTTTGTCACCGGCGTCCGGTGAGCCGATTATTGTGCCGTCACAAGACGTTGTTTTGGGCTTGTATTACATGACAAGATCACTTGTCAATGAGAAAGGCGAGGGCATGATCTTTTCTGATATGGGCGAGGTTAATCGCGCCTACCAAAATGGTCATGTGTCTTTACAGGCCAATATCAAAGTGCGCTTAACCACCGCCGATGAACAGGGTGACGAGCACACCGATTTGGTTGAAACAACGGTAGGTCGAGCCATCCTGGCGGATATTTTACCGGCTGGTTTGAGTTTTGATTACATTAATCAAACCCTTAACAAGAAAGCGATTTCGGCCTTATTAAATGCCTGTTATCGTCAATTGGGCACCAAAGCCACTGTTATTTTTGCGGATCAGTTGATGTACACCGGGTTTAGGTATTCGACCATTGCCGGGATTTCCATTGGTGTCACTGATTTGATTATCCCGGATGCCAAGAAAGACATTCTGGAAGCCGCGGATAAAGAGGTTTTGAAAATTCAAGAACAATACACCTCGGGATTGGTAACTGCCGGAGAGCGCTACAACAAAGTTGTGGATATCTGGTCAAAAGCCAATGAAGAAGTGGCTGCGGCCATGATGGAAGTCATCGGTAAAGAAGAGGTCAAAGATAAAGACGGTAACATCGTGGAACAAGATTCCATGAACTCAGTCTTTATTATGGCCGACTCAGGCGCCCGTGGCTCGCAAGCACAAATGCGACAGCTTGCCGGTATGCGTGGTCTGATGGCAAAACCGGACGGTTCGATTATTGAATCACCGATTAAAGCCAACTTCCGTGAAGGTCTGGATGTGATGCAGTACTTCTCATCCACCCATGGTGCGCGTAAAGGATTGGCGGACACCGCCTTAAAAACCGCAAACTCAGGTTACTTAACCCGGCGTTTGGTGGATGTCGCACAGGATGTGGTCATTACTGAAGTGGATTGTGGCACTGTCAATGGTTTCGATCTACAGCCGATTGTTGATGGCGGAGAAGTCATTGAAACCCTGGCCGAACGCGTTTTAGGCCGTGTCGTAGCCGGTGATGTTTTGAATCATCAGGACAAGGTCGTGATTGAGTCAGGTACCATGATTAGTGAAGATCTGGTGGATCTGATTGAAGAAGAAGGGCTTGATAAAATTAAAGTCCGTTCTCCTATCACCTGTGAGACTGATTTTGGTATTTGTGCCCAGTGTTACGGCCGTGATTTGTCACGTGGTCACCGTGTTAATATTGGTGAAGCGGTGGGTGTTATGGCGGCCCAAAGTATTGGTGAACCCGGTACCCAGCTGACCATGCGGACCTTCCACATTGGTGGTGCCGCGACCAAAACCACTGCGTCTGATAATGTGGAAATTAATTCCTCGGGTACCATTCGCATGCACAATATTAAATTTGTGACCAATGCCGAGAAAAAACTGGTGGCGATTTCTCGCTCCGGTGAAATTTCCGTGATTGATCAGTCCGGTAAAGAAAAAGAACGTTATAAAGTACCATACGGTGCGGTTATTCATGTCAAAGACAAAGCCAAGGTTAAAGCCGGTGATGTCATCATTAACTGGGATCCACATACCCATCCGATTGTTTCTGAGGTAGCCGGTCAGGTGGTGCTCAGTGACTTTAAAGAAGGCGTCACTGTTGAAGAAAAACTTGATGAGTTAACGGGTTTAACCAGTTTCATTATCACCGATCCTAAACAGCGTGGCCAGGCCGGTAAAGATTTACGCCCCATGGTTCGGATTGAGGATAAAAAAGGCAAACCGGTCATTATTCCGGGTACCGATATGCCGGCCCAATACCTGTTACCGCCGGGTGCGGTTGTCAATATCCGCAATGGACAGGAAGTGTCCGTGGGTGACTTCTTGGCAAGAATTCCGCAGGCATCATCGAAAACGCGTGACATTACCGGTGGTTTGCCGCGTGTTGCGGACTTATTTGAGGCCCGTAAACCGAAAGACCCGGCCATTCAGGCTGAGGCCAGTGGTGTGGTCAGTTTTGGTAAAGACACCAAGGGTAAAAACCGCCTGGTTATCAGTCAGGCCAACGGCGAGAAAAATGAAACCTTAATTCCGAAATGGCGACAAATTATTGTCTTTGAAGGCGAGCACGTTGAAAAGGGTGATATCGTGGTCGAGGGTGAACCTAATCCGCATGATATCCTACGCTTACAAGGTGTGGCAGCACTGGCAGCTTATTTGGTGAATGAAATTCAGGATGTGTATCGTTTACAGGGTGTTAAAATTAACGATAAACACATTGAATGTATTATTCGCCAAATGCTGCGTAAGGTTGAAATTGTTGAGCCGGGTGATACCGATTACTTGCAGACAACTCAGTTGTCCTATAAAGAGGTCATGGCAACGAATCGTGAAATTCTTAAAAACGATGGTATGCCTGCTGAATTTGAAATGCTGTTACTGGGTATAACCAAAGCTTCTTTAGCCACTGAATCGTTTATTTCTGCGGCGTCTTTCCAGGAAACCACCCGGGTATTAACGGAAGCTTCAGTGAAAGGCACACGTGATGAATTGCGTGGTTTGAAAGAAAACGTCATCGTTGGTCGCTTAATTCCTGCAGGTACCGGTTTGAACTATCATTTAAAACAGTCTCAAACCAAAGAAGCGGAATTGCAATCAGAATTACAAGCCATGGTAGACAATGCCGAAGCGGATATTAATAACGATACTGAGGCGGCTTTGATTGATAAATTGCGAAAAGCGGCAGACGAGCAATCTGAACAGTCAAGTGAAGAATAAAATGGCTCATAAATAAAGCCATCTTCCCGGACAGAAAAATCAAATTCTGTTCTTGACTATTGTGGGGTAAAAAACTAAAATCCCCGTTCTTTGATTCGACAGGCTGAT
>CAZLAW010000159.1:0-4307 GCA_964557625.1 uncultured Marinicella sp. | reverse complement strand
CATTCGGGTTGGTGTCTTTGGCGGTACCCGGGGCCACGCCGAAAAAGCCGGCTTCTGGGTTAATGGCCCACAAGCGACCGTCTTCGCCCGGGCGCATCCAACAAATATCATCGCCGACAGTGGTAATTTCCCAGCCGTCTTGAAGATAACCTTCCGGCGGAATCAGCATGGCCAGATTGGTTTTACCGCAGGCAGACGGGAACGCGGCTGCCACATAATGTTGCTCACCGGCAGGCGTCTTAATGCCCAAAATTAACATATGCTCAGCCAACCAGCCTTCGTCTTTAGCCTGATACGAAGCTATCCGTAAAGCATGGCATTTTTTACCCAGTAAGGCATTACCACCATAACCCGAGCCATAACTTTTAATCATCCGTTCTTCGGGAAAATGCATAATAAAACGACGCTCGGGATCGAGTTCACCAGTGGAATGTAAGCCTTTGACAAAATCACCCTCTCGCTCAATGCGACGCAAGGCGTCATCGCCCATTCGGGTCATCAACCGCATATTTTGCACCACATAGGGACTGTCGGTAATTTCCACGCCACAGCGTGAAATGGGCGAGTCGATGGGCCCCATACAGTAAGGAATGACATACAGTGTCCGACCTTTCATGCAACCTTGGAATAAATCGTCCATTTTTTCATGGGCTTCCTGGGGTGCCATCCAGTGATTGTTGGGGCCGGCGTCATCCTTTTCAGGGGTACAGATAAAGGTTAAATGCTCAACCCGGGCAACATCTTTGGGATCGGATAAGTGCAAGAAACAGTTGGGGTGGGTTTCTTCGTTCAACCGTTTAAACGTACCATCTTCTAACAACTGGTGATTAAAAGATTCATCTTCGGCGGGGCTGCCATTACACCAGTAAATATCATCGGCCTGTGTTAATTCTGCGACGTCCTTAACCCATTTGGCCAAGGCTTCATTGGATGTGCTCATGGGAATTTTATTGGTTTAGAAAAATTGGTTGCAAACTTTAACGCCAAGCCGGCTGAAAAGCAAGCATTCAAGCCCTTTTTGCCTGTTTCCTTAAGGCTTATTTAATGCGATCCAAGATACCCTGGAGTTCGTCACTGTTATGATAATCTATGACCAGCTGGCCTTTACCGCCTGATTTTTGTCTAACCGAGACCCGGGTACACAGCTGTTCACTTAATTGCTGCTCTAAATAGCGAATATCGGCACTTTTCCGGGTTGTTTCTTTATTTTTGTTGGCACTGGGGTTTTTGATTGAATTGACCAACGCCTCAGCCTGTCGTACGGTCAATTTCCTGGCCACAATTTCTTGTGCTGCCCGTGATTGCCGGGTTTTATCCAAACCCAATAAACAGCGTGCATGGCCCATTTCCAACAAATCATCATTGAGCAGTTGCTTGACTTCATCCGACAAATCCAACAATCGCAACAGGTTACTGACCGCCACGCGTGAGCGTCCCACCGCTTCAGCCGCCTGGGCATGGGTGAGCGAAAATTCCTTAATTAAACGGGCCAAAGCCTGGGCTTCTTCCAACGGATTTAAATCTTCGCGTTGAATATTTTCAATCAGCGCCATGGCAATGGTTTGCTGATCATCGAGCTGTTTCACCAGCACCGGCACTTCTGTGAGTTTGGCCATTTTGGCCGCCCGCCAACGTCGTTCACCGGCCACAATTTCGTATTTTCGGCTACTGATTTGACGCACCACAATCGGTTGTACAATGCCTTGTGCCTCAATAGAGTCAGCCAATTCACGTAATTTATCTTCAGCCATGATGGTGCGTGGCTGGTATTGACCCGGTTGCAACTGACTAATGGCTAAGGTTTGCAACTCGCTACTGTCATCAGCGGCTTCAGTTTCGTTATTTTTTGAAGCCAGTAACGCGTCTAAACCACGACCTAAACCGGTTTTACGTTTGGTTTTTTTGCTGGTTTTTTTAGACTCGGCCATGGTTTCTCCTGATAATTTCACTGGCTAATCCTTTATACGCCACCGCACCACGAGATAAATGATCATACTCAATGGCTGACAAGCCAAAACTGGGGGCTTCAGCCACTTTGACATTACGTGGTACCACGGTGGTAAAGACTTTATCACCAAAATGCTCGCTGATTTGCGCCGCCACGTCATTGGCTAAATTATTGCGTCCGTCAAACATGGTGCGTAACAAACCTTCAATTTGCAAATTGGGATTAACCGATTTTTGTACCCGCTCAATGGTATCTAAAAGTGAAGTTAAACCTTCTAAGGCATAATATTCGCACTGCATGGGAATTAAGACACTGTGCGCGGCGGTTAAGGCATTGATGGTCAGGATACTCAGGGAAGGCGGGCAATCAATCAAAATATAATCATAGCGATCAAGCACTTCACTGAGTTGCCGTTTTAAGGCCTGTTGTGGATTGTCTTCATCCATAAGTTGCAATTCAGCTGCCGTTAAATCCGTATTCGCGCCAATCACATCAACGCCCGCTGTTTTAATAATCGCTTCCTCGGCATCACATTCAGATAACAGCAACTCACAGGCTGAAACCTCCAATGTTCTTGAATCAACGCCACAAGCCATGGTGGCATTACCTTGCGGATCTAAATCGACCAATAACACACGATGCTTTAACTGGGCTAAACCGATGGCGGTATTAACCGCGGTGGTGGTTTTCCCGACACCGCCTTTTTGATTGGCAATGGCAATTATTTTGGCTTGATGACTCATATATTTCAGGTTTTTTTCATGTATTGATAGAGTATACGTTGTGCGTCTAAAAAAGGAACCGCTATGTTCAGCTCCGACACTAAATTAAAGTCAGAATCTTCAGCCAAGGCCTCTTTTTTCGGTCCTTTCATGGCCATAAACCGGCTGTGTCGGTCACCCAAATGTCCGGTTAAGGATAAAAACCGATTGACCTCGGCAAACGCCCGTGATATTACCACATCAAATTTTTTATCGGGAATAAAATTTTCCACACGATTATGGATTACTTCAATATTTTTTAATTGCAATTGACGTTTTACCTGTCTTAAAAACCGGGTCTTTTTAGCCACGGTATCAATCAGGGTGATTTCAGCTTGGGATTTAAAAAGCGCCAGAATAATGCCGGGTAAGCCACCGCCGGTACCCACATCGACAATATGCATGCCTTTTACATGGGGCACCACCGCCGCAGAATCCAGTGCATGATGCACCGCCATATCGGACCAATCGGTAATGGCCGTGATGTTATAAGTATTATTCCATTGTCGCAGCAAGGCCAAAAATTCCATTATGGGTGCAACCATGGCAACCTCTAAATCCAGCTGTTGTAAGCCCGAAATGAGCATTTGTTCGGCGGTCTCTTTGGATTTGACTTCGTTCATTGATTAAAATAGCTTAAAATATGACTTTTAACCCATGATTTGAACCCCACATTATAGGTAAACTGTTTTTTCTAACAGTCACACGTGGCCATCTCATGATGTTGCAAATATGGAATGATAACAAAAACAGACGAGTAAGACATGAATTTTGATAAAGCAAGACACAACATGGTAACCCAGCAAGTTCGCTCCTGGGATGTGTTAAATAAAGACATCCTCAATGCCATGTTGAACGTACAACGCGAGGAATTTGTTCCGGTTTCCCAACGTAAACTGGCCTTTGCCGATATGTCATTGCCCATCGGGCATGATCAGTACATGATGAAACCGGTGGTAGAAGGCCGTTTGTTACAGGCGCTTGAATTACAAAAAAACCATCGGGTGTTAGAAGTTGGCACTGGCAGCGGTTACCTGACAGCCCTTTTGGCGACGCTCACTGAGCATGTCCATTCCATCGATATCTATCAGGACTTTGTTGATACCACGCGACAAAAATTAGCTGACCAGGGCATTGAAGAAGTGACTTTAGAACACGCTGATTTATTTAATTTTAAGGCCCCTGTCAAATATGACCACATCATTCTGACCGGCTCTTTAAAAGAACTGCCTGCGTTCGTATTCAATTGGCTGAAAGAAGATGGTCAAGTCTTCGTTATTATCGGCGAAGATCCGGTCATGGAAGCGCGTGTTTATTCTGCACCTGAAAAATATACCAGCCATTTTGATACTGTGGTTGCACCTTTGTTACAGCCCGAGGCCGACAACCCACCTTTTAACCTCTGACATTTGACCCAAACTATTATGCTAAAAAAAATTACACTTATTGGCTTACTCATGGCCGGCCAGGTAAACGCAGCGAGTTTACTGGATGTCCTCAATGAAGCCTTAGAGCAAGACCCACAACTGCGCGCCGCTGAATTTAACCTCAAAGCGGCACAAGAAAGTAAAACCCAGGCCCGTGCTAATTTTTTACCC
>CAZLAW010000158.1:0-4311 GCA_964557625.1 uncultured Marinicella sp. | reverse complement strand
CATATCGGTAATGATATTGCCCGAAACCAACAATACCGGGCCCCCACATGGTGGCTTTTTCACCACTTAATTGTTCAAACAACACCAACAGCCGCTCACAATCTCGTCGCCGATTGTCATCTTTAATCGATTGCAGGTATGATTCTACGGAGGTTTTTGTGGCTTGGGTTTTATTTTGACTCATGGATTGTTTTTGTTAATTTCATATGTTTAACCATGTATTATCGCATAAGCTTGGTACAATCTGAGTCTGTTGATGATTGTCGCTGCTGATGACAGAAAAAAAAACATCCGAACCTCCTAAAGCCGCATTAACCCAACTTAAACTGGTACTGCCCTTATTGCGGCCCTATAAAAGAGCCATTTTAATTGCTTTGTTTTTTCTGATGCTCGGTGCGGCGGCCAATCTGGCCATTCCGGTGGCCTTTAAGCTCATGATTGATCTGGGTTTTTCCGCTGAAAACCAGGACCGCCTGTCGCAGTATTTCGCCCTGGTGTTCGGGGTTTCAATTGCCATGATTGTGTTTACCTCATTACGTTACTATTGGGTCAGCTGGATTGGTCAGCGGGTGGTGACGGATTTACGCAAAAAAGTCTATGGCAAAGTTATCGGTCAATCGGCAGAGTTCTTTGAAACCACCAAAACCGGTGAAATTCTGTCGCGTATCAACACCGACACCACCCTGGTCGAAACCGTGGTTGGCAGCACCTTTTCCATCGCCTTGCGTTCATTTGTGACCTTTATTGGCGCCATTATTATGATGGTGGTTTCCAGCCCGAAACTGGCGATGTACATCGGCTTTCTGATTCCGGTGGTGGTGATTCCTCTGGTGGTGACCGGTCGGAAAATCCAACGCCTGTCCCGTATTGAACAAGACCGCATCGCCGATTCATCCGCCCTGGCCACAGAGACCATCAACGCCATCCATACGGTGCAATCTTATGGTCAGGAAGCACGTGAGCGAGCACGCTTTTTTGAAGCCGTTACTCGCGCCTTTACCGCGGCTGTCAACTCCATACGCATGACCACAATACTGATGGTGATGATTGGTGGTGTGGTATTTGGCGGCATTGTTCTGGTGCTTTGGCTGGGCGCCAAAGATGTTATCAGCGGTGCCATGACCGCCGGCACCTTAAGTCAGTTTGTGATGTATGCGGTGATGGCGGCCACTTCCACAGGTGCCTTAACCAATGTCTGGAGTGAGCTGAAAAAAGCCGCCGGTGCGTTAGAGCGTATTGTGGAGCTCATGCACACCGAAAACCCGATTCAATCGCCACCAGAACCCAAACGATTTGCGCATACCGTGCTGGGTAATCTGGTATTCAATCACGTCACCTTTGCCTATCCCAGTCAACCGGATAAACCGGTGCTGAAAGACATTTCTTTTGAAATTATTCCGGGACAAACCGTGGCGGTGGTGGGCCCATCAGGTGCCGGTAAATCGACTTTATTTCAGTTATTAATGCGCTTTTATGAACCGCAACAAGGCGAGATTCTGATTGATGGCGTCAATATAAACCAATACAACTTACTTGAACTGCGCCAGCAATTTGCCCTGGTGGCGCAAGATGCCACCTTATTTTCCACCTCGGCGGCTGAAAACATTGCTTATGGCCGACCCCATGCGGACAGTGCTGTTATTGAAGCAGCCGCCAAAGCCGCGCATGCCCATGAGTTTATCGAACATCTGGCTGAACGTTATGACACCTATTTAGGTGAGCGCGGCGTGCGTTTATCCGGTGGCCAGGCACAACGTCTTTCAATTGCCCGTGCCATTATGACCGATGCCCCGGTGT
Organism: uncultured Marinicella sp.; assembly: GCA_964557625.1. Classification (GTDB taxonomy): domain Bacteria; phylum Pseudomonadota; class Gammaproteobacteria; order Xanthomonadales; family Marinicellaceae; genus Marinicella. The sequence goes on along the minus strand of CAZLAW010000158.1, from coordinate 2,514 downwards.
TGTTATTGGACGAAGCCACCAGTGCGTTGGATGCCGAAAGTGAACAAATGGTGCAACAAGCCCTGAATAAGCTGATGCAAAAACGCACCACATTGGTGATTGCCCATCGCCTGGCGACCATCAAAAAAGCCGATAAAATATTGGTTCTGGATAACGGTGAATTGGTGGCTTCAGGCACGCACCGGGAATTACTCAAGAATAACGCGCTATATGGGCGGTTGGCAAAGTTACAGTTTATTCACAATGCAGCGGACGAGGCCGGTTGAACCTGGTTTTTACCGGCCGTTTTGGCTTGATACATGGCTTTATCAGCACGATTTAGTAATTCTTCAAAATGGGACACCGGTGGTTGATTGACCGTCACGCCCAGACTGACGGTAATGGTTAGCCGGACATCTTCCGTTACAATGGTTTGGTTCGCCACCTGTTGACGAATCTGTTCAGCCACCGCAAAGGCACGGCCTTTATTGACACCCGGTAACAACAAGAGAAATTCTTCCCCACCGACCCGGCCCAATAATTGATTGTCTCTGAGGCTGCTGCGCATCGTGTTTACCACCTGTTTAATCACCACATCGCCAACGGCATGGCCGTATTCATCGTTAATGGATTTAAAATCGTCGATGTCGATAACAATCACTGAAAAATCTTTCTGCTGTTGTTGGCACAGTGCCAACAATCTGCGACCCTCTTTGATAATATGGCGGCGGTTGGCAATATGGGTCAGGTAGTCGGTGCGGGCGCGCAATTGATGGTGTTTTTTAGATCGGTATAAAAACCAGGCGCTGATCATTGCCACCAAGGCAATCAAACCCACCACCACAGCGGTTAAGCGATTGATTTGAGATTGTTTCTGTTGTTGTTTAAGCTGTAATTCTTTAATCGCCAGTTGTTGCTGGGAGGCCTGGTTTTGTAAGGCATCGATGGTTTTACCAAAACTGTGGATTTGTAAGGCCACGGTGTTTTTGATGAACCTGCGGTTGTTGTCTTGCGCATCATCTAAAATTTGCCAAAATTGTTGTAAAGCTTGTTCATAATCTTGTTTTGAAAACAGATTGATTACAAGCGCTTCCTGGATAAAATCCCCGTTATCAGTGTCATCCATGTGAGCCAGATAATGTTCAGCCGCCTGATATGCCTGATCATATAGACCCAGACGGAAATAAGCCACCGCCAATTGACCCTCTGCTATTTGAACAAAGTATTGCTCGGGTGTGGTGTCTTTTAGCGTTAACGCCGCCTGAAAAGCGTTAATGGCTTGCTCAAAATCTTTTTGGGTAATCGCCAATCGTGCGGCATTAAATTCAGCAAAAAACTGAAAATCAATGAAATCATCATGCTGTGCAGCCATTGTATACAGTTCTTTAACATGAGATTCCGCTTGTTGCCAATGCCCCAAAGCCATTGCTTCGCTGGTCATGTTATGCAACATATTGAAAACATCCTGGGTGTCATCCATGGCCCGCCACAGCTGATAAGCGCTTTGGTAATAATCATAAGCCTGTTGGTGTACCTGATTGGCACGGTATAAATTTCCGGTGGCGTTATAAATCATCGCCAGGCTATCTTTTGCCAGATTATTTTTTTTCACCACTTCAGCGGCTTCTTGCAGCACCGCCAGCCCTTGGGTTAATTCACTGAGACCATTTTGATAGCAAAAAGCCATTTGAATCAGCGCATCTGCCAGTTTCACAGGATGGTCAATCTGTCTGGCGACAGCCACCGCTTCTTGACGATCCGGACAATAAACCTTGGTGTCATTGGTTTGCAGGTATTTCATATAGGACAAATCAATCAGGCTTTGCACCAAACCCGGATCTTTTTTGTCTAAGCTTTTAAATAACTGAATGGATTTTTTAAATTGTTCTTTGGCGCCGTCAATATCTTCATTGACTTCTAAAGCCAGGCCTTTACGGTGGTAAAAGTATGCCTGATCAAGCACTGACCACTGAGCCACTTCAGGTTCATACCTATGCACCCAGTTCAGCTTGTCCTGATCTGTTTTTAATTGTTGAAATTCTGCATCAGCAGTCTCAAAATCAGCGGCATGTCCCATAAAGCCGATGGTTAACATAACCACCACAAAACTCAGATGTTGACGTAAATTTCCGCTCCAATCCATCGACGCTACCTAATAAGTAATCTTATTAGTATACGATAATTCTCTTTATGATGTAAAAGAACTCAAGCGTTTTATCAAGGCAATTTAAGGTGTGTTCTTGGGACTTCATTCACTTTTGGTCCCGACAAAAGTGGCCTATAGGACGTAGGTCCGTGGCGGAAGCAGGACGCGAAAGCCACCAAAGCGGCCACAGCGAACACTTCGTATAACTTCGCACGAATGACGCCATTCACACAAGGCTTCTTTGACTTCGTCAAAACCGCCATGTGCTCATTGGCTATTCTCTTCGCCTCTGATTGGCCTCCACGGATGGAGGTCTGCCGCGTGAGCTGGGAGTGGAAGCGGCCGCTCGCTCACGGCCTTAACGGACATTCCGTCACGCTTCTTTGCTT
>CAZLAW010000157.1:0-4366 GCA_964557625.1 uncultured Marinicella sp. | reverse complement strand
TTAGCCGGGATTCGTGGTCAGCAGGCCAAGGATAAAATTAAACGCATGATTGATTTTGCTGACATCGGTGATTACATCAATGAGCCGGTCAAGAATTATTCATCGGGCATGGTGGTGCGTTTGGGGTTTGCCGTAATCACAGAAACCCGGCCGGACTTATTGATTACCGATGAGGCACTGGCTGTCGGTGATGAGGTATTTCAACGTAAATGTTTGAACTGGCTGAACCATTATATTGCGACCGGTGGGACGCTCTTGTTGGTCTCTCACAGCATGTATCATGTGCAAAAATTAGCCCAAAAAGCCATTTGGTTAGAACAGGGCAAGATTCGGATGGAAGGCTCCGCTTATGAAGTTTCTCAGGCTTATCATTTTGATGCTGTTAGTCAGTTGCCTGAAATAACACCCAATGAGGTGGATAAATCTAACTTCCATGTCATGGCGGCAGATATTCTGGATAACCGCAATCAGCCAATCACCGAAATTGTGACCGGTGATACGGTTTATTTTAAGGTCAAATTATTTTCTCCCACCGGACAACCGCCGGGGTTATTATTTGGTTTTGTGAGTTATGATAATCAGCCGGTTTATAGCGTCTATTCTGAACAAGGTAACCATCAACCCAAATGTTTAGGGGATGGGGTGTTTGAATTTACTTTACGTTTCGCCGATGCCAATTTGCTGCCCGGACAATACCATGTGAAATTTCACACCATGAGTCCCGATCAGTTGCAGTTATTTGATACGGTGGAGAAACCACTCACTGTTAAAGGAGAAACACGTGAAATGGGCGTGGCCCGTTTAGCGATTGAGTGGTTATCATGAAATCACCTACTATCGAGGTGGTGGTACCTGTTTATAATGCATTGACCGCCACTAAAAAATGTCTGTCAAGTTTGGCACGCCATAATCCTTGCGATACGGTTGTTCTGATTGATGACGGTTCTGATGACCGGCGCATGTCCGCGTTATTAAATGATTATGTTGCAAAATACAATCACTGGACGCTGTTATCCAATAATAACAACCTGGGTTTTGTTAAAACCGCTAATCGTGGGTTGCAACTCAGTCAAGAGCACACCGTACTACTGAACAGTGATGCTTTGGTCAGTGCCGGGTGGTTGCAGCGCATTCGGGATTGTATTCAGGCAATCCCCAATTTGGCCACCGCCACGCCTTGGTCGAATAATGCAGAGATTTGTTCTTTACCGAAAACCTTATGCAATAATCCGTTACCCAAGGACATCGATAAGTTGGCCCAGGCCTTGTCTAAGCATCATCAGCCACAGTACCCGGAATTGCCCACAGCGGTTGGGTTTTGTATGTTAATTACTGCCCAAGCAAAACGTCGGGTGGGTTATTTTAATGCAGCAGTTTTTGGTATGGGTTATGGTGAAGAAAATGATTATTCATTGCGGTCATCGGCACTGGGTTTGCGCAATGTGTTGGTGGATAATGCTTATGTGGCGCATACGGGTAACCAATCGTTTGGTGAAAAGCAATTGCAACCCAATGAAGCAACCATGGCGCGGTTACTGGCACTGCACCCCGATTATGCCGAAATCATCGATCAGTTTATTAAAAATGACCCATTAAACCCAATAAGACAGTCAATCATTGATAAAATAGACTGCTTTTGAATAACCACAAAAGTGATCGTGTCATGCGATAAACCGTCGTGTGATAGTTTGTAAGACAGAGAACAGACAATGGAATTTGAATTTAACTTCGGTGAACAACAGTTAACGCCCCAACAACCTCAGGACAATACGTTGTACGCATCCGTGGATGGCATTGCGCAACAACTGGATCAGGATGAACTGGTTTTTATGGCCTATGAGACCGGTCAAAATCATGTGATGACTGTACAGGTTTTACAGGCCATGGGTTTAACCCAACAATTCAGGCCTTTGCATGAGCACATTCAACAGATTGCCGCTGCCATTCCGGCATTAAAAAATCAACATCAGGCAATTGAAAAGGTGCTGCGATTTTTAATGGATAAGCACCTTATCATCAGTGCCGATGATTGGCTTAAACAATTAAAACAGGTAGAAGCAATCAAAAACCCCATGCCTTATGCCGGCATGGTGGTGCGTACCTGTGATCGGCCGGAGCAGTTAAACCGTCTGTTAGATAGTTTAAACAGCCATCAGCAACAGCATGGCAGCCGGCACCCGGTGTTGGTGTTTGATGATTCGCGACAAGCAGACAATCGTTCAAGTAATGAAAAAATATGTCAAAAGGCGTCTGTAGCTGTCACCTATCACGGTGAATCCTGGCAACAACAATTTATCGGCATGCTGCACCAGGAGTGGCCGCAATATAAACAACAGATTAACTGGTTGTTACAAAAACACGATGGCTTTACCGGCGGCCGGGTCTGGAATCTGGCCTTATTGGCGCTGGCTGGTAAACGTTTTAGTTTTTTTGATGATGACTATCTAATGCAAGCCAGAACCGCGAACAATGTCAATCTGGATGAAATTAATTTGTCCGATGAAGAACCATTGTCGGTTCAATTTGGCTTGAATGTCAGGGACATTAAGCAAAAAAGTACAGCTTATGACAAAGATTTGTTGCAGCAAATGGTGTCAGCCTGTGGTCAATCTTTTGGCCAGTGGTTAACTGAACATCCACATATTCAGCCCAGTTCATTGTATGGTTTAAGGTTAATGGACCTAAACCGCATAGCGGCACAATCAACCATCAAAACCACCGGCAATGGGACTTGGGGCAGCCCCAGAGCCGCCGGTAATTATTGGTTATATTTGCTCAATAAAGAACAAAGAGAAGCCTTTTGGCAAGACCGTGAAACCTACCTGGATAATATTGATGCTTCACAACTGCTTCATTATGCATCGCATTATCAGGTCTTAAGTCAAGCCAATTTTGCACCGTCCACCATCGATAACACAGAATTTTTACCGTTTACCATGCCCACTGAGACCAATGAGGACTATTTTTTCGGGGGCATGACCGAAGTGTGTTACCCGGATAATGTGTCCTTACATTTTCCTGTGATGATGGGCCATTTACAAACCGAAAACCGCGAGCGCAGTCAGTTAAATCACATTGCCAGACGCCCCGGTATCAACAGCTTTGTGGCTGATTACGTCACTTCTGTGGCCCATCAGTTTTTTGGCAAAGATGCTCAGCATCGATTCGCCAGTACCCGTGCCGCATTGGCTGACTTAATGCACAACCCGGATCAAATGTTACTCAACCGCTTACGTGAATATTTAAGTCGAACGCAGGCCCAACTGATTCATCAATTACAGAATGTCTTGGCGGAAGTGGACAATCCACCCATATATTGGCAGGCTGATGTTAAAGAGTTGATTGAAGCCAATGGCGCGGCGATTAAATCTAATGACGTACCACGTTTAGGTGGCTGGCCAAAAGATATGGATGCAGATACCTGTGTTAAAAAACTGCGTTCACAATTGGCTGACATCATCGACGCCATGGATGTGTGGCCGAAATTATGGGATTTTTGTCGGGCCCAATAACATGCTTCAGTGGGATGTGGTCACCGTCACCTATCAAAACCAAGCGACGCTGAAACGGTTTTTAACGCCCTGGTTATCCGACGATCCGCGGTTTCGGCTATGGGTTATTGACAATGGTTCAAAAGATGGCACCGGCAATCAACTTAAAAGTCAACTGCACGCTCGCCAATTTCAATTAAATACAGATAATCGGGGCTATGCTGCCGCTGCCAATCAAGGCGCCGCTTTAGGGAATTGTGATTACATTGTTTTTATAAACCCCGATTGTTTTGTGGCGCCGGATACTATTGAGCCGTTGGTCAATTATTTACAGGACAACCCGCAAACCGGTTTGGTAGGTTGTCGGGTATTAAATGAGGACGGCCGATTGCAGGCGGCCAGTTGTCGGCGATTACCCACCTTTTGGCGAGTATTTAATCATATCAGCGGTTTATATCGCTTGGGCTTACCCGGCATCAACAAACCGATAAAATACGCCGAACAGGCCGGAACGGTGGAAGCGGTTAATGGGGCCTTATTTGTTATCCGGCGTGATTTATTTGAACAGTTGAAGGGGTTTGATGAAGGCTACCCTTTGCATTTTGAAGACCTGGACTTAATGCGCCGCAGTCTGGATACCGGTTATCAGATTGATTATAGTCCGGAGGTCACGGCGGTGCACTTGAAAGGTCATTCATCGGGCAATGGAGATGAAATCAAACAATGGAAAAGACAGGGCTTTCAGCGTTATTTTAAAAAACATCGACCACGTTGGGAGCAATGGCTGGTGAATCGTTTGCTGACCTGGTTTTAAACCCGTGGAGTGCTGCTGAGCAGCACGACCCGCCGAGCCGGTTAGGCCAGGTAAATGAAGT
>CAZLAW010000156.1:1741-4376 GCA_964557625.1 uncultured Marinicella sp. | reverse complement strand
GCTTATCCGGTTCGGGCAAATCTTCGCTGGCTTTTGATACCATTTATGCCGAAGGACAACGCCGCTACGTGGAATCGCTGTCGGCCTATGCACGACAATTTTTATCCATGATGGACAAACCTGATCTGGATCATATCGAAGGTTTATCACCGGCCATTTCGATTGAACAAAAATCCACCTCCCATAATCCCCGCTCGACCGTGGGCACCATCACCGAAATTTACGATTATTTACGTTTATTGTATGCACGTATAGGGACACCACGTTGCCCGCAACATGATATCTCTCTGGAAGCCCAGGAAGTTTCTCAAATGGTTGACACAGTGCTGGCACTGAATGAAAACCGCAAGCTGATGTTGCTGGCGCCGGTGGTCAGAAATCGCAAGGGTGAACATCTGTTGTTACTGGAACAGTTACGCGGCAGTGGTTTTGTGCGGGTGCGAATTGACGGCCGGGTTTATAACATTGATGACTTACCCAAACTCAATCCGAAACAAAAACATGACATCGAAGCCGTGGTTGACCGTTTTCGGGTTAAACAGGACATGGCACAACGACTGGCCGAGTCCTTTGAAACCGCTTTATCACTCGGTGATGGCCTGGCCAGGGTGGTTTCTTTTGATGATGATGCTGATACCGAACCGGTGGATGTACTGTTCAGCGCCCTGTTCTCCTGTCCGGTGTGTGATTACTCTCTGAGCGAACTGGAACCCCGATTATTTTCTTTTAACTCACCCAACGGTGCCTGTCCCGAATGTGACGGTTTGGGTGTGAGTCAATATTTTGACCCCCAGCGGATTGTACAAAACTGGGATTTATCATTGGCTCAGGGCGCCATTCGCGGCTGGGACAAACGCCACGGCTGGTATTTCCAAATGCTCAAAGCGCTGGCCAAAGCCTATGATTTTGATGTTAATACACCTTTAAAAGAGTTGTCTGACGAGGTGCATGAGGTGCTGTTTCACGGCAGCGGCACCACCCCAATCAAATTCACCTATTACAGCGATAAAGGTGAATACCAACGAAGTCACCCCTTTGAAGGTATTGCCAACAATTACAAACGGCGGTATCAGGAAACTGAATCATCCATGGTGCGCGAAGAACTGAATAAATATGTCAGTAAAAAACCCTGTCCGGTATGTGAAGGACAACGCCTGAATGAAAGCGCCCGCCATGTTTATGTGCAGGACACCAATCTGCCGACCATCAATGCCCTGTCCATTGCTAAAGCTTATGATTATTTTAATCAATTAAATTTAACCGGTCAAAAAGGCCAGATTGCCGAAAAAATTATTAAAGAAATTAAAGAGCGTTTAAGCTTTTTGGTGAATGTCGGTTTGAATTACCTGACTTTAGACCGCAAGGCCGATTCTTTGTCCGGTGGCGAAGCCCAACGCATTCGCCTGGCCAGCCAGATTGGTGCCGGGTTGGTTGGGGTCATGTATGTGTTGGATGAACCCTCCATTGGTTTGCATCAACGTGACAACGAAAAATTACTCAAAACCCTGGTGAATTTGAAAAACCTCGGTAATACCGTGATTGTGGTTGAGCATGACGAGGATGCGATTCGCACCGCCGATCATGTTATCGATATCGGACCCGGTGCAGGTGTTCATGGTGGTGAAATCGTGGCCCAGGGTACACCCGACGACATCTGTAACAACAAAAACTCCATCACCGGTCAATATTTAATCGGCACAGAAAAAATAGACATCCCTGACAAACGCCATAAACCCGATAAAGACAAACAATTTAAACTGATCGGCGCCACTGGCAACAACCTGAAAAATGTCAATCTCACCATTCCGGCCGGTTTATTTACCTGTATCACCGGTGTGTCCGGTTCCGGTAAATCCACCTTAATCAACGAAACCTTCTATAAAATTTTGGCCAATGAGCTCAACCGTGCGTCCCACCGCGCACAACCCTACGATTGTTTTGAGCATATTGAATTATTTGATAAGGTGGTTGAAATCAACCAAAAACCCATTGGCCGAACGCCGCGTTCTAATCCGGCAACCTACACCCAATTATTCGGTCCCATACGGGATTTATTTGCCGCCACCCCGGAAGCCAGAACCCGTGGCTATAAACCCGGCCGATTCAGTTTTAATGTCAAAGGCGGTCGTTGCGAAGCCTGTCAGGGTGACGGTGTGATTAAAGTTGAGATGCATTTTTTACCCGACGTTTATGTCACTTGTGACACTTGCCAGGGTAAGCGTTATAACCGCGAAACCCTGGACATTAAATACAAAGGTAAAAACATTTACCAAGTGCTGTCGATGACGGTGGAAGACGCCGCCGGGTTTTTCAGCGCCATTCCAAAAGTGGCTGATAAGTTACAAACATTACTGGATGTGGGTTTAAGTTACATTACGCTGGGTCAGAATGCCACCACCTTATCCGGCGGTGAGGCGCAACGGGTCAAGCTGGCCAAAGAATTATCCAAACGGGACACCGGTCAAACCGTGTATATCTTAGACGAGCCCACCACCGGTTTGCATTTTGCCGATGTTAAACAATTACTTAAGGTGTTACACCGCTTACGTGATAACGGCAACACCATTGTCGTCATTGAGCACAATCTGGATGTTATTAAAACCGCTGACTGGATTGTTGATTTAGGGCCTGAAGG
>CAZLAW010000156.1:0-1641 GCA_964557625.1 uncultured Marinicella sp. | reverse complement strand
CGCACTGTTTTAATCCAGCGTTCCTTGTTAAACGGTTTCAGCGCTTTGCGTAACCGCAAAACATGGACATCAACCGTGCGGTCTTCAACCCGGGTGTTGTGACCCCAAACATGATTTAAAATACGTTCTCGACTGAGTAACTTTTCACTGTTTTCAAGCAGCAATTTGAGCAACTTGAATTCGGTTAAACTTAAGGTCAGTGACTGCTCACCCACCCAAACCCGGTGCGCATTGACATCCATACAAAGACTTTGATAGCTTAATAACTGATTATCCTGATAACCCCGGGCCCGTCGCAAATGGGCCTTAATGCGGGCAATCAGTTCTTGTACCGATACCGGTTTGATTAAATAATCATCGGCCCCGTGTTCCAGGCCTCTGATTTTATCCTGTTCTTCGGCCCTGGCCGTAAGCATAATCAGGGGTAAATCCTGCATCACCTCATCCCGGCGAATCATGGCCACCAACTCCAATCCGCTGAAATCCGGCAACCCCCAGTCAATCACCACCAAATCCGGTCGCTGTTTCTGAAGCTGTTCCAAGGCCCCCGAACCACTGTCCGCTTTAAACACCTGAAAACCCGCCTGGGTTAAAGAAAAAGCCATCATTTCACGGATGGCTTCATCATCTTCGACAATCAGTATATGGTTTGTCATGGGCACAAAATTGTTAAAAAAGACAATTTTAGATGATTATAATGACATCCATGTGACAATGCTTAGTCTTCTTTTGGCTTATCATCGATCGCCGGCTGATCTTCACGTCTGTGTAAAATCACGATGGTGTGACCCTGTACGGCGATACTGCCCTGAGTTTGCAGCTCTTTAAGAACCCGTCCCGCCATTTCACGGGAACAACCCACAATCCGGGATATTTCCTGTCGTGAGACTTTAATTTGGGTGCCGTCAGGATGTGACAGTGCTGAAGGTTCTTTGCATAAATCCAACAAGGTTCTGGCAATACGTCCGGTGACGTCCAGAAAAGCCAACCGATGGACTTTACGTGAAGTTTGTAATAACCGATGGGTTAACTGGGTGCCAATGGCATACAAAATATGGCTGGCGTCATCCTTTAATTCATTTTGGAACAACTGACCCAGGCGCATATAACCAATTTCAGCCACTTCGGTTTTTTCTTTGGCTTTAACCATGACTTCGCGGCGTTCGGTTTTCATAAACAAACCCATTTCACCAATAAAGTCACCTTTATTGAGGTAAGCCAGTATCAATTCTTTACCCTCGTCATTTTCATAAGAAATGGTGACCGAACCGCTGACAATATAATACAGGGTGTTGGCCAAATCACCGGGGCGGATAATGGTGGTTTTATTGGGGAATTTTCGGCGATGACACATGGACAAAAACCGATTCATCGATTCCACACTGAGTTCAAAAAAACTGCTGTTCTGAAATCGCTCGCTTAAGTAAAGTTCATCGTATTCTGTTTCGTTAAACACATCTGACATGTCAGAATCCTCTGTGAATCTGTTTAAAGGCGCAAAATGCCTGTATTTTTTAAATTGATAGAAAAAATCATATGGCTTTCAACCCCATTAACATCATAACCTATTTTTGAGACCTTTGCATAAATCGTGTATCAAGTAAAGGTCTCTTAGTTATTTTGAAACACTGCCTCACATTC